>NZ_WLYK01000018.1 GCF_009707545.1 Nakamurella alba
GACAAAGCCTGGGAACTGCCACCCGAACTCCGCCACCTGTTCGAACAACACATGCTGCACACCGCCCCCGGCCGCTGCCTGGCCAACCTCAAAGCCCTCGCCGAACGACTCGTCACCGCCATGGACCCCGACCGCGCCGTCAACGACGAACACGAAGCCTTCGCCAAACGCACCGTCACCGTCCAACCGCTGCGCCGCAGCATGGCCCGCCTCACCGGCGACCTCGCCGCCGAAGACGCCGCCATGATCATGACCGTCCTGGACCTGCTCGCCGACGCCACCAAAGGCATGGACGAACGCGGCACCGACGCCCGCCGCGCCGACGCCCTCACCGACCTCTTCGCCCGCCTCGCCGCCGGACACACCATCACCCTCACCGACCTCTATCACTTCCCCGAACTCGCACCCCACACCCGCCACCACACCACCCACAACAGCAGTAGCGACAGCAGCGGCAGCAGCGGCAGCGAGACCGGCAGCGGCGAGAACAACATCACCGCGCACGATGTCACCGACCCGGCCGACATGGCCGACGCCGAAAGCGCCGACGGCAGCCCGGCCGACACCACCGACGATGCCACCGACAGAGCCGACACCGCTGGCGCCGACAGCACCGACGGCAGCCCGGCCGACACCACCGCCGAACACACCGACGACCAGCACACCGAGCCGCCGACCGGGCAACCCGAGACGGGCGGCTCCGCAGCCAACGCTTCGTCGATGAACCCCGCCGGCGAGACCGACACCAGGCCCGGGCCCGACGCCGCCACCGAGCCGGATACCGCAACCGAGCCGGATACCGCCACCGAGCCGGATACCGCCACCGAGTCAGATATCGCGACCGAGTCCGGCGCCGAGGGCGGTCAGGCTCCTTCCGACGACAAGTCGTGCGGCGGAGAATCGGCGCACGAAAGCACCGACTCGACCGGCGATGTCGACGACGACAGCGCGGCCCCCGCGGGCGACGAAGACCCCGCCCACACCACCGCCACCGAGCCGACCGCCCCCAAGACCGATACCGACGAGAACAGCGATAGCGGTCAGGACGACCGGGCCGACCACACCTGCGGCTCCAGCCTTCTCGACGTGGACGACACTGACGCTGAATCCGTCGATATCGCCGACGCCGACGACATCGCCGGCAGCGGAGCCATGCCCGACCCACCCGAACCGGACGACAACGGTGCCCACGCCGACGAACATGACCGACCGCGGTCCGCCGACGACAGCGATGAAACGGCCCGCGGCGGAGCCATGCCCGACGCAGCTGAAGGGGTTTTCGACGAAGTAGCCGAGGAGAACTACCACGGAAGTGGTGACGCCGGTCCGGCGTCACGAGGGTCCGCTACCGGCTCGGCTGCCGGCGTCGACTCCGGCGAACATGACCGATGCGGCACCGCAGACGGCAACAATGAGGAGGCTCCGGGCGGAGCCATGCCCGATCCCGGCTGGCCTCGATCCCCTGGCGACGGCTCCGACGACTCCGACGACTCCGGCGGCTGCACCGGTGGCCGAGCCACGCCCGACGCCACCGACAGCGACTGCAGCACCGAACCCGACGACTTGCAGGACCTGATCGACTACCTCAACAGCAGCGATCCCGCCGACCGGCCCGCAGTTGACGCCCGCGCAGGGTCAGCCGGGAACCCGGGTCCGAAGGACGCCGAGCCGGAGGACCCGGAGGAAGCACCCGCCCGGCGGGGGTTCCGGATCTCCCCGCACGACCCGGACGCCGACCACCACGACACCCAGGTCACCGACATCCACCCCGCCGCCAGACCCGTCCGCGCCGAACACGCCTTCCACACCACCGTCACCATGTCCCTGCACACCCTGCTCGCCCTGGCCCGCAACCCCGGCCTGCTCCACCGGCAAGGACCCATCACCGCCGAACTCGCCCAAGCCATGGCCGAAGCGACCACCACCGTCAGCCTGCTCATCCTCGACGAGCACACCGGCACACCCGTCGGCGCCTCCGACACCCACTACGTCCCCGGCAGCCGGCTCCGCCGCAAAATCGAACACCTCAACCCGCACTGCTCCTGGCCCTCCTGCCGCCGCCGCGCACAGACCTGCGACCTGGACCACGTCACCCCCTACGACCACGACAGCCCCACCCGCGGCGGACAAACCTGCCTGCACAACCTGCGACCCCTGTGCCGCCACCACCACCTGCTCAAAACCCACACCGACTGGACCTACCAAGAGCACGCCGACCGCACCGCAACGTTCACCTCACCCCTCGGACACCGCACCCACCGACCCCCACCCGCGGTCGTCCACCCCGCCGAACACGCCAACGAATGGAACATCGATGACGACCCCGCCCCGTTCTGACGGCACCGCCGTGATGTCCGGTGCGGGTAGTTTGAGTCGCCCGGCCACTGGTCACACTGTCCGTGGTCATTTCGACCGAACTGGGCATCAACGGAGGGTGGATCGTGCGGGACTTCCTGTGTCCGAACTGCGGCCAGCGGCTGGCGTTCGAGAACTCGGTATGTCTGAACTGCGGAAACAGCGTCGGCTTCGATCTGCCGACCCGCTCGTTCCGGCTGGTCGGGGCGGACGGGGCGACGACCGACAACGGGGACCCGGCGACCATGTGCGCGAACCTGGCGGTCGCCGCCTGCAATTGGGTCACCCCCTTCGGGTCCCCGGACGGCCTCTGCCGCTCCTGCGCACTGACCCGCACCCGGCCGTCGGACGACGACACGATCGCGTTGGGCGAGTTCGCCGCGGCGGAGGCCGCCAAGCGCCGGCTGGTGGTGGAACTCGACGAGCTGTCCCTGCCGATTGTCGGCCGGGACCAGAACCCGGAGACCGGCCTCTGCTTCGACCTGCTCTCCAGCGAGCACGAGCCGGTGGTCACCGGGCATGCCGACGGCGTGATCACGCTGGACCTCGCCGAGGGCGACGACGCCCACCGCGAGCAGCTGCGGGTCTCCATGGACGAGCCCTACCGCACCCTGCTCGGGCACTTCCGGCACGAGATCGGCCACTACTACTTCTCGGTGCTCGCCGAGCAGGGCGAGGCCCGGCAGCGGTTCGAGAGTCTCTTCGGCGACCCGGATCTCGACTACCAGGCGGCACTGGACCGGCACTACTCGCAGGGCGCGCCCGCCGGCTGGGAGGAGACCTACGTGTCCTCCTACGCCACCATGCACCCGGCCGAGGACTGGGCGGAGACCTTCGCGCACTACCTGCACATCCGCGACACCCTCGACACCGCAGCTGCTTTCGCAATGGCTCCGGCCGGCGCGACGCTGGACCGGCCGAACGCCGGCGCCGCCGGGTTCGACCGGATCATCGAGCTCTGGGTGCCGCTGACCTGGTCGCTCAACATGGTCAACCGGTCCATGGGGCACAAGGACCTCTACCCCTTCGTGCTGCCCCCGGCCGTCCTGGAGAAGATGCGGTTCGTCCACCTGCTGGTGGCCGGCGACACCGTCTGACCATCACCCGGGGCCGGATCAGAACCAGGGGCTCACTCCGCGATCGGTACCGCTGTGCCGGTCACCGAGATGCCGCCGGCCTCGGGGATGTCGACGACCAGCCGGCCCGGCCGGCCGATGTGCGCACCCTGCTGCACGACGATCCGGGCCGGCGGGGTCACGGCACCGATGGCGCGCAGGTAGCCGCCGAGCGCCGCTGCCGCCGAGCCGGTGGCCGGGTCCTCCCGGACACCGCCCGGCGGGAACGGGTTGCGCGCCACGAACTCGTCGTCCGAAAGTCGGTGCACCACCGCCACCGTCGCGCCCCAGCCGTGGTCGTACATCAGCGCGGCCAGCGCGTCCTGGTCCTGGTCCAACGACTCCAGCGCCTCCGCCGACACCGCCACCACCGGGTGCAGATTGCCCGAGAACGACTGCCGCACCGGCAGTTCCGGGTCGAGATCGGCCTCGGTCAGCCGCAGGCAGGCCAACAGCTCGGCGATCACGGCCGGCGCGATCTCCGACACCTGCGGTACCACGCTGACCAAGGTCGCCGTCATGCCCTGGTCGGTGAGCTGGGTCGCCACCTCGATCTCACCGGGATTGGCGTCCAGGACCAACGGCCCCGCCCCCTGCTGCTCGGCGAGGGCCACGGCGGTCGCGATCGTCGCGTGCCCGCAGAAGTCCACCTCGGCCAGCGGCGAGAAGTAGCGGATCCGTGCCCGCCCCGGTCCGCTCGGGAACAGGAACGCCGACTCCGAGTAACCCAGATCGGCCGCGATGCGCTGCATCTCGGCGTCGGTCGCACCCGTGGCGTCGAGGACGACACCTGCCGGGTTACCGCCGGACGGATCGGACGAGAACGCCGTGTAACGCAGGATCTCCACGGCCGCAGCGTAGCCGGGGCGGTCCGGCACTGTCGGTGGGACTCGGTAATCTCGCCAGGTGACCGACGGAGAACTGGGCCTGTTCGGCGACCCGACGCCCCGGCCCGCCGTACCGACGAGCGCAGCCGCCGGCGCGGCGGTGGAGTACCGCAACGGTCTCGATCCGGTCGACCCCCGCGCCCCGCTCGCCGTCCGGATGCGCCCGCGCACGCTGGACGAGGTGGTCGGCCAGCAGCAGCTGCTGAAGCCCGGCGCCCCGCTACGCCGCCTGGTCGAGGGCGGGGCGCCGTCGTCGATGCTGCTCTACGGCCCGCCCGGCACCGGCAAGACCACCCTCGCCACCCTGGTCGCCGGTGCGACCGGCCGCCGGTTCGCCCAGCTCTCCGCGCTGTCGGCCGGTGTCAAGGAGGTCCGCGCGGTCATCGCGGACGCCGCCGCGGCCCTGCGCCGCACCGGCGAGCAGACGGTGCTGTTCATCGACGAGGTGCACCGGTTCTCCAAGACGCAGCAGGACTCGCTGCTCGGCGCCGTGGAGAACCGCACCGTCATCCTCATCGCCGCCACCACCGAGAACCCGTTCTTCTCCGTCGTCTCGCCGCTGCTGTCCCGCTCCCTGGTCCTGCAGCTGCAGCCGCTCACCGACGAGGACGTCGCCGCCCTGATCGACCGGGCGGTTCTCGACGAACGCGGCCTCGCCGGCGCCGTCACCCTCACCGCCGAGGCCAGGACCCAGCTGCTCGCCCTCTCCGGTGGCGACGCCCGCCGCGCACTCACCGCGCTCGAGGCCGCGGCCGACTCGGTGAAGGGGACCGGGCAGGACGAGGTCGACCTGGCCGCCGTCGAACGTGCGGTGGACCGCGCCGCAGTGCGGTACGACCGCGATGGCGACCAGCACTACGACGTGATCAGCGCGTTCATCAAGTCGATCCGCGGCAGCGACGTCGACGCCGCCCTGCACTACCTGGCCCGGATGATCGAGGCGGGGGAGGACCCGCGGTTCATCGCCCGCCGGCTGATGGTGCACGCCTCGGAGGACATCGGGCTGGCCGACCCGACCGCCCTGCAGGCCGCCGTCGCCGCCGCTCAGGTGGTGCAGCTGGTCGGGCTGCCGGAAGCGCGGATCGGCCTGGCCCAGGCCACCATCCACCTGGCCAGCGCGCCGAAGTCCAACGCCGTGGTCTCCGCGATCGACGCCGCGATGGCCGACGTCCGCGCGGGCAAGGCGGGCAGCGTTCCGCGGCACCTGCGCGACGGCCACTACCCGGGCGCCGCGGCCCTCGGCAACGCCCAGACCTACGTCTACCCGCCGTCCACCCCGGACGGCATCGCCACCCAGCAGTACCCGCCGGACGAGCTGGTCGGCCGGGACTACTACGAACCCGTCGGTCGGGGCGCCGAGCGCGCCCTCGCCGAGCGGATGCCGAAGTTGCGGCGCGCTGTCCGCGGCACGCCCGCCGCCGATGACAAGCGGACCGAGACCAATCAGGAGGAGAAGAAGTGAGCACGCAGACCGACGCGATCACCGTCACCGGGTACGGCGGGCCCGAGGTCCTCACCGTCGAGAAGATCGACGTGTCGGCGCCGGGCGAGGGCCAGGTGCAGGTCCGGGTCGCCGCGGCCGGGATCAACTTCATCGACATCTACCGCCGGCAGGGTGTCTACCCCGAACCGCTGCCCAATGTCCCCGGTCGCGAGGGCGCCGGCACGGTAATGGCCATCGGACCCGGGGTGGACGGCGTCGCGGTGGGCGACCGGGTCGCCTGGTGCGACGTGCACGGTTCGTACGCGGGCCTGGTCAACGCCCCGGCCGCGGCACTGATCCCGGTCCCGGACGGCGTCGACGACCAGCAGGCCGCCGCCTTCCCGTTGCAGGGCCTCACCGCGCACTACCTGGCCACCGACTCGTACCCGGTCCGCCCCGGCGACACCGTGCTGGTGCACGCCGGCGCCGGTGGAGTGGGCCTGCTGCTCACCCGGATCGCCCGGATCCGCGGCGCCCGGGTGATCACCACCGTGTCCACCGACGCCAAGGCGGAGCTGTCTCGGGACGCCGGAGCGGACGAGATCATCGTCGGTTACCAGGATTTCGAGCACAAGGTGCGCGAGCTGACCGGCGGGGCCGGGGTGCAGGCGGTGTACGACGGCGTCGGCAAGGACACCTTCGACGCCTCGCTGGCCTCGCTCGCAGTCCGCGGCACGATGGTGCTGTTCGGCGGGTCCAGCGGCCAGGTCCCGCCGTTCGACCCACAGCGGCTGAACGGCCTCGGATCGCTCTACCTGACCCGCCCGACCCTGGCCCACTTCACCCGCACCCGGGCCGAACTGCTGGCCCGCTCCGCCGAGGTGCTCGGCTGGATCGCCGACGGCCGGCTCGAGGTGCGGATCGGCGGGACCTACCCGCTGGCCGACGCCGCCCGGGCGCAGGAGGACCTGGCCGGGCGGCGCAGCACGGGCAAACTGCTGCTGCTGCCCTGAGCGGGCAACAGCAGCAGATCTCAGACCCGCAGCCAGACCGTGGTGTCGACCGGCAGGGTCCCGGCTGCGTCCCCAGAGGGCAGCGCCTCCGAGGACAGCAGCAACTCACCGGCCGGCAGCGGGACCGGGGCGTCGGAGATGTTGGCCAGCACGGTGATCCCGGCCGTGGTGAACGCCAGCACCCCCGCCGGGGCATCGTCCAGCCAGGCCAGTCCGCCGGTCGCCAGACCCAGGGATGCGCGCAGCCGCAGCGCGTCCCGGTACATCTCCAGCGTCGAGCCCGGCACGCCGAACTGCCGGTCCCAGGCCAGGTCCGCGTACGACGCCGGCTGCGGGAGCCAGGTGGCCGCCGACGGCCCGAACCCGTTGCCCGGCGCGCCGCCGACCCACGGCAGCGGCACCCGGCAGCCGTCGCGACCGGCGATCTCGTAGTCCGAGCGCCACCAGGTCGGGTCCTGCCGCAGGTCGTCGTCCAGGTCCGTGTGCTCGGGCAGTCCGAGCTCCTCACCCTGGTACAGGTACGCCGAACCGGGCAGCGCCAGCATCAGCAGCGTCGCCGCCCGCGCCCGCTGCAGACCCAGCACCGCATCGGGCTGCGGATCGCCGGCGCGGATCCCGTTCGGGCGTGGGACATCCTGCGGCAGACCGAATCTCGAGGCGTGCCGGACCACGTCGTGGTTGGACAGCACCCAGGTGGTCGGCGCCCCGACCTCCGCGTTCGTGGAGATCGACCGGTCGATGACCAGCCGCAGCACCCGGGCGTCCCAGGGCGAGGCCAGGAAGTCGAAGTTGAACGCCTGGTCCATCTCGTCGCGCCGGACGTACCGGGCCAGCCGGTGCAGCGGTCGCACCCACGCCTCGGCGACCAGCATCCGGCTGGGGGAGTAGGTGTCCAACAGCGACCGCCACTCGCGGTACACCTCGTGCACCTCCTCGCGGTCCCACATCGGCAGGTCGGCCACCGCCGGCTCCTCGCCGTCCGGCAGGTCGGCGAAGGTGGACACCGGGCTGCTCAGGTCCAGGTCCGGCCGGCCCGGGGCCTTGATCAGCGAGTTCGCCACGTCGATCCGGAAACCGTCGACACCCTTGTCCAGCCAGAACGCCAGCACCGACAGGAACTCGTCGTGGATCGCCCGGTTGTCCCAGTTCCAGTCCGGCTGCCGGGTGTCGAACATGTGCAGGTACCACTGGCCAGGGCTGCCGTCGGCGTTCGTGGTGCGGGTCCAGGCCGGCCCGCCGAACACCGACAGCCAGTTGTTGGGCGGCTCCGCCCCGTCGACGCCCTTGCCGTCGGCGAAGATGTAGCGGTCGCGTTCCGCCGATCCCGGCGCCGCGGCCAGCGCCTCGCGGAACCAGCGGTGCTCGTCGGAGCTGTGGTTCGGCACCAGGTCGATGATCACCTTCAGGCCCAGTCCGTGCGCCCGCTCCAGCAGCACGTCGAAGTCGTCGATCGTGCCGAACAGCGGGTCGACGTCGCGGTAGTCCGCCACGTCGTAGCCGGCGTCGGCCTGCGGCGAGGTGTAGAACGGCGACAGCCAGACGGCGTCCACGCCGAGTTCCGCCAGGTCACCGAGGTGCGAGGTGATGCCGGGCAGGTCCCCGATGCCGTCGCCGGAGGCATCGGCGAAGGAGCGGGGATAGATCTGGTAGACGACGGCGGTGCGCCGCCAGTCCGGGGTGGTGGCGTCGGAGGGCTGCTCGGGGGTGTGGTCGGTCACCGGTCAATCCTCATCACCAGCACGCCGCACCGCCAAATCAACCCGATCGGTGGCCCACGCCCCGGCGGGTAGTCTGGGGCCGCACTGCCCGGGGACCGGGCGGATCAGGCCGGATGAGAAGGGTCAGCGACGGTGAAGCGGATCTACTACTTCGGTGCGGGTGTCGCCCTCGGCGTCGCCGCGACCCGGCGCACCCGGCGGGCCAAGGAAGCCGCCCGGGCCGCCCTGGCCGCGAAGCTGACCCCCTCGGCCATCGCCGCCGACGTCGCCGATGCCATCGCCGAACTGGGCAACGCCGTCGGCTCCTTCGCCTCCGACGTCCGGCAGGGCGCCGCCAACCGGCGCGCCGCCTACCGCCCGATGATCGACAACGCCACCGGCGCCGTCGCCATGCTCGCCCCGGACCAGATGGGCCCGCAGGCCGGCAGCACCGTCGCCAGTAGCACCGTCGACGCCGACCCGTCGCGCCGCTCCGCCTGAGTCGCAGACCCCGACACCCCGGCAAACCTCGGCGCCCCGAAGCAGCCTCACCCCACGTCCAGTCATGCCTGCAACAGAAATCGGACACCTCTGATGGAGACCCACGAGATCCGCCGCCGGTTCCTCGACCACTTCGAGAAGGCGGGGCACCTCGTGCGCCCGTCCGCCTCGCTGGTCTCGGACGACCCGACGGTGCTGTTCACCATCGCCGGCATGGCGCCGATGAAGCCGTTCTTCCTCGGCCAGGCCACCCCGCCGGCGCCGACGGTCACCAGCGTGCAGAAGTGCGTGCGCACCCTGGACATCGAGAACGTCGGCATCACCACCCGGCACAACACGTTCTTCCAGATGGCCGGCAACTTCTCCTTCGGCGACTACTTCAAGGAAGGCGCGATCACCCACGCCTGGTCGCTGGTCACCGGCTCCCAGGAGGACGGCGGCTACGGCTTCGACCCGGAGCGGATCTGGGTCACCGTCTACGAGAACGACGACGAGGCCATCGAGCTGTGGCAGCGGATCGCCGGCCTGCCCACCGAGCGCATCCAGCGCCGTGACGGCCTCGACAACTACTGGGACATGGGCGTTCCCGGTCCCGGTGGCCCCTGCTCGGAGATCTACTACGACCGCGGCCCGGAGTTCGGCAAGGACGGCGGCCCGGTCGTCGACGAGGACCGCTACCTGGAGATCTGGAACCTGGTCTTCATGCAGGACATCCGCGGCGACGAGAGCCCGAAGTACGGGCACCCGCCGATCGGGTCGCTGCCGAAGAAGAACATCGACACCGGGCTCGGCGTCGAGCGGGTCGCCTTCCTGCTGCAGGGCGTCGACAACGTCTACGAGACCGACCTGCTGCGGCCGATCATCACCACGGCCGAGCAGCTGACCGGCAAGAAGTACGGCGCGGGCGGCGAACAGGGCCACGCCGACGACGTCCGGTTCCGGGTCATCGCCGACCACATCCGGTCCGGCACGCTGCTGATCGCCGACGGCGTCACCCCCGGCAACGAGGGTCGCGGCTACGTGCTGCGCCGGCTGCTCCGCCGCACCGTGCGCGCCGCCCGGCTGCTGGGCTGCGAGGACCCGGTGCTGGGCGAGCTGACCGCGGTGGTCCGCGACCTGATGAGCCCGTCCTACCCGGAGGTGGCCACCGACTACCCGCGCATCGAGCGGGTCGCGGTCGCCGAGGAGCAGGCGTTCCTCAAGACCATCACCACCGGTTCCCGGCTCTTCGAGACCGCCGCGGAGCAGACGAAGGCCGGCGGCGGCACCGTGCTGACCGGCGCCACCGCGTTCCAGCTGCACGACACCCAGGGCTTCCCGATCGACCTCACCCTGGAGATGGCGGCGGAGGCCGGCCTGACCGTCGACACCGACGAGTTCCAGCGGTTGATGAAGGAGCAGAAGGACCGCGCCCGCGCCGACTCCAAGGCGCGCAAGGGCGGCCTGACCGACATGACCGAGTACCGGCGGCTGCTCGCCGACGGTCCCACCGAGTTCACCGGCTACACCGAGCTGGAGACCGAGGGCACCGTCAAGGGCCTGCTGGTCGACGGGAAGCGGATCCCCGCGGCCGCCGAGGGCGAGACCGTCGAGGTGGTGCTGGACCGCACCTCGCTGTACGCCGAGTCCGGCGGCCAGGACTCGGACGCCGGCACCATCACCGGCCACGGGTTCTCCGCCGACGTGCTCGACGTGCAGAAGGTGGACCGCAAGCTCTGGGTGCACCGGGTGCGGGTCACCGACGGCGAGATGACCGAGGGCGCGTCCGTGCTGTCCCGGGTCGACCCGGAGTGGCGGCTCGGCGCGCGGCAGGCGCACTCCGGTACCCACGTCGTGCACGCCGCGCTGCGCCAGGTGCTCGGGCCGGACGCGCTGCAGGCGGGCTCCTTCAACAAGCCGGGCTACCTCCGGCTCGACTTCTCCTGGTCGCAGGGCCTGTCCGCGGAGACCCGCAGCGAGATCGAGGAGGTCTCCAACCTCGCGGTCCGCGGCGACCTGCCGGTCCGGGTGGTCTACGGCAGCAAGCAGGAGGCCGACCAGCTCGGCGCGATCGCACTGTTCGGCGAGACCTACGACGACGTCGTCCGCATCGTCGAGATCGGCGGCCCCTGGTCGGTCGAGCTCTGCGGCGGCACCCACGTCGATCACTCCAGCCAGATCGGGCCGCTGGTGCTCACCGGCGAGTCGTCGGTCGGCTCCGGCGTCCGCCGGCTGGAGGCGGCCGTCGGTATCGAGGCGTTCCACAAGCTGGCCGCCGAGCGCACCCTGCTCTCGCAGATCGCCGCGTCGCTGAAGGTGCAGCCCGGCGAGCTGCCGGCCCGGATCGAGGCGATGGCCGAGCGACTGCGCAGCGCGGAGAAGGAACTGGAGAAGTTCCGGGCCGCGGCGGCCGGGGCGTCGGCGGCGGCGCTGGTCGACAAGGCGCAGCAGGTGGGCGGGATCACGGTGGTCGCCGCCACCAGCCCGGGCACCTCCGCCGGCGACCTGCGGACGCTGGCCACCGACGTCCGGGGCCGGCTGCAGGACCGGCCGGCGGTCGTCGCGCTGCTGGCCCCGGCCGAGGGCAGCGTGCCGTTCGTGGTCGCGCTCACCCCGGGCGCGGTGGCGTCCGGCCTGGCCGCGGGCACCCTGGTGAAATCTTTCCTGCCCGACATCGCCGGCCGCGGCGGCGGCCGACCGGACATGGCGCAGGGCGGCGGCACCGATCCGTCCGGTGCCGACCGGGCGTTGGCGGCGCTCGTCGAGGCCGTCCGGGCCGGAGGTGGATCGGCCTCGTGACCGCCCCCCGAGGGGTGCGTCTGGGGGTCGACGTCGGTACGGTGCGAGTCGGCGTCGCGATCAGCGACCCGCACGGCATTCTGGCCACACCGGTGAGCACGCTCGCCCGGGACGTGGCCGCGGGGTCGGATCTCGACCAGTTGGTCCGGCTGGTGTCCGACCATGACGTGGTGGAGGTGGTGGTGGGTCTGCCCAGGACGTTGCGCGGCACTGCCGGCCCCGCTGAGGCGGCCGCCCGGGCCTACGCCGACCAGCTGGCCGGCCGGATCGCACCGGTCCCGGTCGTCCTCGTGGACGAGCGGATGACCAGCGTGGTGGCCAACCGGTCGCTGGCCGAGAGCGGGGTCAAGGGCCGGGCCCGGCGCGCCGTGGTCGACCAGGCCGCCGCCGTCGGGATCCTGCAGACCCACCTCGACCGGCTGCGGAGCCGCGGGTGAACGACCACCTCGGGATCTTCGACGGGCCGGACCGGGACCGCGACCGTTCCGACGACACCGGCAACGTCGATGTCGCGGAGCTGCGCAAGGCCCTGACCCGGACCGCCGGCACCGAGACGCCCAAGGCGGCAGCCCCGTCCCCGGTGACCCGGCGGGAGGCGCAGCGGCAACGCCGCGAGGCGCAGGCCCGGCGGAACCGCAAGCGCCGCCGGCACAGTCTGCTGGCCCTGGTCATCCTGCTGGTGATCGCCGGCGGCATCACCGGCGGTTTCCTGATCTGGCGGCACAACGCCGACGTGGTCCCGGATTTCGCCGGCGCACCGGGTCCGCAGACGGTGATCCGGGTGCAGAGCGGGGACAGCCGGGACGACATCGCCGGCACGCTGGCCGCGGCCGGGGTGGTCGCCTCCGCCCAGGCGTTCCTGGACGCCACCGCGGGCGATGCCGACGTGGCCGCATTGCCGCCCGGCTACTTCCGGCTGCAGACCGCGCTGCCCGCGCACGAGGCGGCGAACCAGCTGGTCGCCGAACAGAACCGGGTCGGCCACATCCGGATCATCCCCGGTCGCCGGCTCGCCGACGTGTCCACGAAGTCCGGCGGCGGCGGCACGGTCACCGAGGGCTACCTGAGCCAGATCGCGGCGGCCGCCTGCGTGCCGCTGGACGGGAAGTCGGACTGCTGGCCGGTGCAGGACCTCTGGACGGTGGCCGAGACGGCCGACCCGGTCGAACTGGGCGTGCCGGACTGGGCGGTGAACGCCGTGCAGAACGCCCCCGAGCCGGACAAGCGGCTGGAGGGGCTGATCGTGCCCGGGGAGTACGACATCCCGGCCAACGCGTCCCCGCTGGACACCCTCAAGGCGGTGCTGACCGCGTCCTCGGCCACCTTCGCCGCGTCCGACATCGTGACCGACTCGCGCGCCGCCGGCCTGGACACCTATCAGACCCTCACCATCGCCTCCATCGTCGAGCGGGAGAGCAACACCGTCGACATGCCGAAGGTGGCGCGGGTGGTGGAGAACCGCATCCAGGACCGGATGAAGCTGCAGATGGACTCCACGGTCAACTACTTCCTTGACCGCGCGCAGATCTCCACCACCAAGGAGGAGCGCGCCACGAGCAACCCGTGGAACACCTACGCGGTGGCCGGGCTGCCGCCCACGCCGATCTCCTCGCCCGGCCCGGACGCTCTCGAGGCCACGGTCGCGCCCACCGAGGGACCCTGGCTGTTCTTCGTCAAGATCGACACCGCCGGCAACTCGTGCTTCTCGGTGACCAACGCCGAGCACGAGAAGTGCGTCGCGGAGGCCCAGCAGAACGGCGTCTTCGACGAATGAGCCAGGACAGCGGACGACGAGCAGCGGTGCTCGGTGATCCGGTCGAGCACTCGCTCTCGCCCGCCCTGCACCGGGCGGGATTCCGGGCGGCCGGGCTGACCGACTGGCGGTACGAACGCATCCGCTGCGACGCCGCCATGCTGCCGGCACTGGTCCGGGAGGCCGGGCCGGAGTGGGTCGGGTTCTCGGTGACGATGCCCGGCAAGGCCGCGGCTGCGGAGGTGGCCACCGAACGCAGCGCCCGGGTCGAGGTGCTCGGGGTGGCGAACACCCTGGTGCGCAACATCTCCGGCGGCTGGATGGCCGAGAACACCGACGTGGACGGGGTGCGCGGGGCGCTGCAGGCCGCCGGTGTCTCCGGCGTGTCCGGCGCGCTGGTGCTCGGCGGCGGTCACACCGCCCGCTCCGCCTGCGCCGCGCTCGCCGAGATGGGCGCCGCATCGGTGATTCTCGCCGGTCGACGGCCGGAGAGCACGGCCGGCTGTGCGGAGCTCGCCGCCGAACTCGGACTCGCGGTGCAGGAGATCCGCATGGTCCCGGAGGACGTGGCGGCGGTGGCCGGCGAGGTCGGCGTGGTGATCTCCACCGTGCCGGCCGGCGGCGCCGACCAGCTGGCGGCCGCACTGGCCCCGGTGCCGGTGCTGCTGGATGCCATCTACCACCCGTGGCCCACCCCGCTCGCCGAGGCCGGGGTGCCCGGCCGGATCACCGTGACAGGACTGGACATGTTGATGCACCAGGCATTCCGGCAGAACGAACTGTTCACCGGGCTCCCCGCACCCCGGGAGGCGATGCGGCAGGGTCTGCTCGCCGCCGCCGGGTCCGCTCTCCCGCTGCCGGTGGCGTGATGCCGCGCCCCGACACCGATCTCGAACTGGTCGCCGCCGGCACGGCGTTCTTCGACGCGGCCCTGGCCCGGGTCCGCGACGAGGACCTGGCCGGGCCCAGCCTGCTGCCCGGCTGGACCCGGGCGCACGTCGCCGCGCACATCGCCTACAACGCGGCCGGCCTGCGCCGCCTCGCCGACTGGGCGGCCACCGGCATCGAGCAGACCATGTACCCCTCGCAGGAGGGTCGCGACGCCGAGATCGAGGAGGGCGCCGCCCTTCCCGCCGCACAGCTGCGCGAGTTCGTGGCGGAGACCGGGGCCGCGCTGGCCGAGCGCTGGGCGCAGCTGCCGGAGGAGGCCTGGGACGCCACCGTCGGCGCCGCGCACCGCGGTGAGTTCTTCCCGGAGTCCTTCACCGTCTGGATGCGCTGTCGCGAGACCTGGCTGCACGCCATGGATCTGAACGCTGGGGACAGCTGGGACGACCTGCCCGCCGACCTGTCCGAGCGGCTGCACGCCGAGATCACCGGCGGCTGGGACAGCGTGCCGGAGGTGCAGGGCAGCATCGGTGCGAAGCTGGCCTGGGCGGCCGGGCGCAGCGACGAAGGTGTCCGCACACCGGCCGGGGACCGGCCCGCCCCGGCACCGCGCTGGCGCTGAGGTCCGGCCGGAGGCCTACCCTCGGCGCCATGACCGCACCGTTCGATCTCTCCGTCACCGACGAGCTGCTCTCCACCACCCGGGCGGTGCGCAAGCGCCTGGACCTGGAGCGGCCGGTGCCGCCGGAGGTGATCCTGGACTGTCTCCGGCTGGCCACCCAGGCGCCCACCGGCAGCAACTCCCAGGGCTGGCGGTTCCTGGTGGTCACCGACCCCGCCAAGCGGGCGAAGCTGGCCGAGTTCTACCGCTCCGGCGGCGAGGACTATCTCGCCGCCTCCGCCGACGTCCCGCGAGACGAGCAGGGCACCCGGGTCCGCTCGTCCGCCGAGTACCTGGTCGACATCATCGACAAGGTGCCGGTGCTGGTCATCCCGTGCCTGCTCGGCCGGATCACCGACATCTCCCAGGCCGCAGGCTTCTTCGGGTCGATCCACCCGGCGATCTGGAGCTTCCAGCTGGCGTTGCGCTCCCGCGGGCTCGGCTCGGTCTGGACCACCTTCCACCTCGCCCACGAGCGGGAGACCGCCGCACTGCTCGGCATCCCGGACAGCGTCACCCAGGCCGCCATGCTGCCGGTCGCCTGGACGAAGGGCACCGACTTCAGGCCGGCCACCCGCCGGCCGATCGAGGAGATCACCTACCTGGACAGCTGGAAGCACACCGCCTCGAGCTGATCCTGTGGCACCCTGGTCGGGCCGGTGGGGACCGGCGGGGGACTGGGGGATGTTCATGCTCGGGGTGGTGGCGGCGCTGGGCGCCGTGGTGGGCACGGCTGCCGGTGCGGCGGCGCGGTGGTGGCTGGCGCGACTGGCGCGAGGAACGGTGCTGCGGGCGGGGCCGGCCGAGGTCGGCGGAGCAGCAGTGACGGCCGTCGGCGTGGCAGTCTGCTGGGGAACGCCGCAGCTCGGCGCGGTGCTGCTGCTGGGCTGGCTCGGCGTGCTGCTGGTGCCTGTCGACCTGCGGCACCACCGGCTGCCCGACGCGATCACCCTGCCGGCAATTGCCGTGTCCGCGGCGGTGGTCGGGCTCACCGCGTGGTGGGCACCGGGGTCGGGGGACATCGGCAGGGCGGCCCTGACGGCAGTGGTGGTCTGGGCGATCTTCGCAGCCACGGCCCGCATCTCGCCGCGGTCGATGGGCTGGGGTGACGTGAAACTGGTGCCGAGCATCGGCCTGCTCGCCGGCTATCTGTCGGTGCAGACCGCTGTGCTGGCCGTCGCGCTGTCCTTCGTCACGGCGGCGGTGGTGGCCATCGCCGGCATCGCGGCCGGGCGGTGGACAGCGAAGGACGCGCTGCCGTTCGGGCCGTTCCTGCTGCTCGGCGGCTGGCTGGCGGTGCTGCTGGCCTAGCCGACCTGGTTCACCGGGTGCGCGTCGATCACCGCGGCCGCGGCGGCCGGATCGAGGTCGAACACCTGCTCCGCGCCGTCGACCGGGATGACCGACACCGTGTGGCCATCGTCGTAGAAGCGCACCAGGTTGAACGACCCGGAACGGGTGGTCCGCTCGTGGCCGGGCCGGGCCAGTGGGTCGGTACGGATCGCGGTCGACCCGGCCACCGCCACCGGGACCGTGCCGAGCATGCCGGAGCCGGCCAGGTGGTGGTGACCTGCCAGGACCAGGCGTACGTCCGTGCCGGCCAGCGCGGCTGCCAGCGCACGGCGGGACTCGCGTTCCAGAGCGAAGTAGGTGAGCAGCGGGGACGGTGGCGGCAGCGGGGCGTGGTGCAGCACCACCACCGACCCGCCCGGGTGCGGCTCGGCCAGCTCCGCGGTGAGCTCTGCGAGGTGGCCGGGCTCGAGCCGACCGTGCCCGGCACCGACGATGGTCGAGTCCAGCACCACGATGCGCAGCTGCGGCAGCCGGACCACCTGCAGCACCGGGCCGTCCTCGGTCCGGCCGAGCAGGCTGCGGTGGAACTCGGCCCGCACGTCGTGGTTGCCTGTCGCCCAGATGATCTGCGGGGCAATGCCTTCCAACCTGGATCGCAGCCGGCGGTAGGCGTCCGGGTCGCCGGTGTCGGTGAGATCGCCGGAGACCACGACCACGTCGATCGGCCGGCCGTCCGCGGCCGCCTGCTCCAGCACGGCCGCCGCGCGGTCGAGCGCGAGATCGGCGTCCACGACGTTGTTGTAGAGCGTGCCCGCGCTGGTCAGGTGGGTGTCGGACAGGTGGGCGACGGTGAGCACCGGCAGCTCGGCGGGCTCGCCGTCCGGCGTGCGGAGGTCGGTCATGACGCCCCGCCCGCCATTGCCGCGAGCAGGTCCGGCAGGGTGCGGGCGCGCCAGGTGGGGGAGCCGGTGCCGGTGCCGAAGCGGTCCAGGTGCGCGGTGCGGGCGCCGAGCGCCGCCGCCCGGTCCAGCTCGCCCTCCCAGCAGTGCGCGACCATCGTCCACGTCCCCGCCGGCGGGGCCGCGGTGAGCTCGCCGAAGGTGACGATCCGCTCCGTGCGCCCGGTGTCGTCGAGCGCGCCGACGACCTGCGCCGCATCGGCCGGCGGCAGCTCGCTGACCACCCACACCGGCTCACCGGCCGGCAGCGCTGCCAGCGCGGGGGACGGATCGAGGACGAACAGCGAGGCGAGCAGGTCGCGCTGCGCGGCGATGTGCGCGCCGGCCAGCGCCGGATCAGGCACCCCGGCGGCCCGGGCCAGCAGCGTCACCGCCTCGGTGCCGTCCTCGACCCCGGTCAGGTCGACACCCAGTGCACCGGCGAGCCCGGTGCCCTTGCCCTCGAGGAAGTCGCGCATCCCGTCGATCACCGCGGTCGCCGCCGCCGGGTCGAGGTGCTCGGTGGCATGGCGGGCGTAGGCCTGCACCGGCAGGTCGCTGCCCAGCAGCACCCCTTCGAGGTCGATCACCGTCGTCACAGGGGGATCGTAGGCGGGGCAGGTAGCGTCGGGGCCCATGGCACCGACACGCAGGACCGCCGAACAGACCCGGTGGCGGCTCGCCCTGGCCGCCGTGGTGCTGCTGGGCGGGGCGATGCTGGTGCTGGCGTCCTTCCAGGTGTGGCTGTCGGTGGCGACCGACACCGGTGGCGTGACGCAGATCTCCGGCTGGGGGTCGATCGGCGGCGACAACGAGCTGGCCGGCAGCAACCTCAACGATCTCACCGGCGGCGAGGGCAGTTTCCGGCCTGCGGTGACCGTGCTGGTCGGGGCCGGTCTGGCAGTGGTGCTGGCGGTGGCGCTGGCCGTGCCCACCCGCAGCGAGCACCCGTACCGGATCCCGGCCGCGGTGCTGGTGCTGGTCGGTCTGCTGACCATGGGATACGGCCTGCTGCGGCTGTTCTCGCCGGATCCGCTGGCGGTGCTGGCCGACGGCGAGGCGATGGCCGGGCCGGGTCAGTATCTCACCCTGGGCGCCGGGATCCTGCTGATCGCACCGGCCGTCGCGGTGCTCATCGGGGTGGTCGACCCGTTGGAACGACCACCGCACCGCGGCATCCAGCGCTGAGGGCGCGACCCCTATCATCGGCGGGTGAGCACCGCTGAGAAGGGCCGACCGTTCCTGCTGGACTGCGACACCGGCATCGACGACGCGATGGCGATCGGGGTGATGCTGGCCGATCCAGGAGTGGACACGGTGGCGATCACCACCACCTTCGGCAACGTGGACGTGCAGCAGGCGGCGCAGAACACGCTGGAGCTGCTGGCGCTGGCGGGCCGCCCGGACGTGCCGGTGGCGGCCGGTGCCACCCATCCGATCGGCCGCGAGTTCGACGGCGGCGCGCCACAGGTGCACGGCGGCAACGGGATCGGCGGGATCAGCCTGCCGGCGGCCTCCCGGCCGCTAGAGCCCACCGCCGCCGCGGAGACGATCGTCCGGCTGGCCCGCGAGCACCAGGGTCGGCTGCACATCGTCGCCACCGGCCCGCTGTCCAACCTCGCCGCCGCGCTCGAACTGGACCCGGAGCTGCCCGGTCTGGTCGAGCACGTCACGGTGATGGGCGGGGCGGCCGCCGCGCCGGGCAACGTCAGCCCGGTCGCCGAGGCGAACATCTGGAACGACCCGATCGCCGCCGCCGCGGTGTTCGCCGCGGCCTGGCCGATGACGATGGTCGGCCTCGACGTCACCATGCGGCACCTGTTCACCGAGCCCGACCGGGAGGCACTGCTGGCCGCCCCCGGTGCGGTGCCGCGGGCCATCGGCGAGATGCTCGACGTCTACTTCGCCTTCTACGAGCCGATTCTCGGCTTCCGCGGGTCGGCGCTGCACGACCCGCTCGCGATGGCGATCGCCACCGGCGCGGTCACCATGGCGCTGGCACCGACGGTCCGGGTGGAGATCGACGCCACCGAGGGGCCCGGCCGCGGGCAGACCATCGTCGACCTGCGCGGGAAGTACAGCGGCTACCCGGAGCAGAGCGGGGCGCACTGCCGGGTGGCGCTGCAGATGGCCGATCCGTTCGCCCCGGTGCTGCGGGAGACGCTGCTGCGTCTGCCCTGACCGTCGGAAAGCTGTCAGACCCGCAGGTCGCCCATCACCAGCCGGTCCGCGAGGCGGTCCAGCAGGCCGGCGTCGCCCTGGTAGGGCGGCTCCTCCCGCGGCCACTGGATGATCAGGTCGGTGAAGCCGAGAGCCGCTGCGCGACCGGCGGTGTCGTGCACCTGCTCGACGCTGTCGAAGGTGTTGCCCGGCATGTTCTCCGCACACAGGTACCGCGGGACGGCCCGGTCGCCGACGGCCCGGTCGAACCGGCCGGCCAGCTCCTCGATCGTCGCCCACCAGCTCGCGTAGTCCTCCTCGCCGCGGCCGATGGTGGCCCAGCCGTCGTACTTCGCGGCGAGCCGGATGGACCGGGGACCGTTGCCGGCCAGGATCATCCGGATCCGCTCGCGCGAGCCGGCGGGGTTCATCCTGGCCTGCTCGGCGGTGTAGTACGTGCCCTGCCAGGTGGTCTCGCGCTGCCGCAGCAGCAGGTCGGTCAGCTCGGCGAACTCGGTCAGCCGGTCCACCCGCTCCTTCGGCCCCAGTGGCGGCTGTCCCATCACCACCGAGTCGAAATTGGTTCCGCTGGCGCCGATCCCGGCGTTGACCCGACCGCCGGACAGCTCGTCCAGGGACATCAGGTCCTTGGCGAAGGTGACCGGGTGCCGGAAGTTCGGCGAGGCGACCCAGGTGCCGATGCCGATGCGCTCGGTCGCGGTCGCCGCGATGGCCAGCGTCACGATCGTGGAGTGCCAGTCCTGGTCCGCCAGCGTGCGCCAGGCCAGGTGGTCGTAGGTCCAGCCGTGGGCGAAACCCCTGTCGTCCAAGGACTTCCAGCGGCGGGAGGTCTCCCGGGCCGGGTACTGGGGCAGGATCACCACACCGATGCGCATGGTGCCGAGCCTATCCGGGCGCCGGGGGTCAGAATCCCAGGGCCTGGCCCGCGACGTCCGGGACCGGGGTGGCCCACCGGCTCAGGTAGTTCTCGTTGCTGGTCAGCGACCGGGTCACCGCGCGGTCCAGGTAGAGCATGCCGTCCAGGTGGTCGACCTCGTGCGCGACGATCCGGGCCGGCCACCCGGTCAGTTCCTCGTCGACGGCCCGGCCCTGCTCGTCGGTGCACCGCAGCCGTACCGCCCGCGACCGGGCGACGACCGCCTGGTAGCCGGCGACGGACAGGCAGCCCTCGTAGAACGACACCAGTTCGTCGTCGACCGCCTCGTACGACGGGTCGACCAGCACCCGGAACGGCACGGGCGTGCGCTCCCGGGCGAGCGCGATCGACGTCGGGACGGCCGCGGTGTCCTCGATCACGGCGATCCGCACACCCAGCCCGACCTGCGGGGCGGCCAGGCCGACACCCGGTGCCGCCAGCATGGTCTCGCGCATCGCGGCGATCAACGCCGCCAGCAGTCCGGGCTCCAGCGGATCCTCGGCGTACGGCCGGGCGGGCGTGCGCAGCACCGGGTCGCCGGCCTGCACGATCGGCAACGGCCGCGGACCGTCCAGCAGCCGCTCCACCCTCGTCGCCAGGCTCGCCATGGGTCCCAGGTTAGCGGGCCAGGATGGCGGCCGCCTCGGCCAGCATCCAGTCCGAGAGGTGGACGGACAGATCGCGTTCCGGGTGCGTCGGGTCGGGGTCGACGGTCGCTGCCGTGGCGAGCACCAGCGCCCGGGCGAGGTCGGCGGTCTCCCGGGCGGCGGCACCGGCACCGGTCGGGTAACGGGCGGCGGCGGCCAGGTAACGGGCCAGGATGCCCCGGAACAGCCCGGCATCACCGGTGCCGTCGGCCGGCAGTACCCCGGTGGGAGCGAGTTCGGTGGCGATCGCCCGGACCAGGCCGTGCACCCGCGCGGTGCGCAGCTCTCCGGTCGGCCCGGCCAGTGCGGCCCCGAGGGCGACACCCTGGCAGTAGGTGTAGATCTCGGCGGCGTTGACCACCCCGTGCCGCAGCCCGTCGGCGATCAGCCCGGACGGCAGCTGGAGCGAGTCGAACAGCCAGTCGGTCATCTCCCCGGCTCGGCGGCGCACCCCGGCCCGCGCCAGCAGCAGCGCGGCCGGCCCGTTGGCCGGGGCGTTGCGGTAGTCGTCGCCGATCCGCCAGGCGATCCCGCCGCCGTCGGCCTCCCAGCCCTGCACCAGCCGGGCGACGATCCGGCGGATCGCGGTGCGTCTGCCGGGGATCGGTACCGGGGAGCGCTGCAGTGCCAGCCCGAGCCAGGCGATGTCGTCGTGGTAGGCGTTCAGCGGGCCGTTGTTGCGCAGCAGGATCGTCCGGCCGACCCGGCGGATCCGGTCCGCCCGCGCCCGGTCCGGCGCCCGCAGGTAGGCATCGACCAGGCAGTCCAGCAGGTGCGCCTGCCACCAGAAGTGCCAGCGCAGGAACAGCCGCTCGCGGACGGTCGGCGGGTCGCCGACCACGCCGAGCGCGGTGCCGGGCAGCGCCCACAGCCGCCGCACCGAGCGGGACAGCACCGTCCGCTCGGCCTGTGCCGCCAGGGCGGCGAAACCGCTCACTCCTGGTCGTACAGCTGGGACCGGTCGAACTTCGCCCGGGTCGCCGGGGCCCGGTCGATGAGGGGCGCGCTGTCCTCCTCCTGGTCGTCGCCGCGGGGGTCGGTGCCCTCGCGGACGACGAAGTAACCGATGGCCAGGATCGCGATGATGCCGAAGGCGATCCACTGCAGGGCATAGGACAGGAACGGTCCGGAATCGCGCTGCGGCACCGGGATCTCGGCGATCACCGCGGGGCTGTCCGCGGTCAGCTGGACGAATCCACGCAGCGCCCCGTCCTGGCCGGCGAGCAGCACGGTGGAGTCGATGCCGTAGACGAGGGTGTGCCCGTTCTCCTGCACGGCCGGCCGCGGCACCGGGTAGGGCTGGTCGGGCTGCACGCGGCCGGTGATCGTCACGGTGCCGGTCGGCAGTGCCGGCGCCGGCGTGCCGGCCCGGACCTGGTCGTCGGGCATGTAGCCGCGGTCGACCAGCAGCACGCCCCCGTCGGCCAGCCGGAACGGCACCAGCACCTCGGAGGCCGGGTTGCCTGCCGCGTCCTGGCGGAGTCGGACGAACACCTGGCCCTCGGGCTCGAACACGCCGGTGGCGGAGACCTGCCGCCACTGCACCGCCCCGGTCGGCTCGGCGCCGGTGGAGAGCAGGTCGGCGACCGGCACCGGTGCGGCGGTGGTGGCGGCGAGGATCGCCGCGTTCTGCGCCTCCCGCTCGCTGTGCCGGTCGAACTGCCAGGGGGCGAGCACCACGAAGCAGGCCAGCCCGAAGACGATCGCGCCGATCACCGCGGCGATCCAGCCGGGCCGGAGCAGGAAGGCCCAGCGGCGCGGGGCGCGGGCCGGCGGTCCCGCCGGAGCGGGGGTGTCGGCGGGGTGGGTCGGCGGAGCGGTGCTCATCGGCCGGCCATCCGCCGGATCTCCGCGACCAGGCCGGGCAGTGCGGCGGCGGTCATCGCCACCACGTCGTCGAATCCGCTGTCCGGGCCGTAGTACGGGTCCGGCACCTCCAGATCGTCCGCCGCCGGGTCGAACTCGCGGAACAGCCGGATCGGGGTGGCGTCGCCGACCAGCGCCCGGAGTGCCCGCACGTGACCGCGGTCGGCGGCCAGCAGCAGGTCCGCGGCGCGGGCCTCGTCGATGGTGATCTCGTGGGCCACGTGCGGTGCAGCGGTGATGCCGGCCCGGTCCAGCGCGGCGGCGGACCGCTCGTTCATGTCGTCGCCGGCGTGCCAGTTGCCGGTGCCCGCCGAGGTCACCTGCACGACGTCCGGTCCGAGCCCGGCATCGCCCAGTGCGGTGCGCAGCATCTGCTCGCCGACGGGGGACCGGCAGATGTTGCCGGAGCACACCACGATCACCCGCAGCGGATCCCGGGCCCGGTGCGCGGGCCACCGGTCGGCGGGCAGGACTCGGACGGGACCACTCACCCGGCCATTGTCCCCCAGGATGGAAGACTGCCCGGTCATGACCGTCACCGTGGGCGACCTCCGGACGATCCTGGACCGCGCCTACCCACCGGCGCTGGCCGCCGGCTGGGACACCGGGATCGGGCTGACCGGTGGCGACCCGGCCGCGCCGGTGCGGCACGTGCTGCTGGCGGTGGACGTCGATCCGGCCACCGTCGAGGAGGCGGTGCAGGTCGGTGCGCAGTTGCTGCTCACCCACCACCCGCTGCTGTTCCGCCCGGTGCAGTCGGTGGCGGCGGACACCGCCAAGGGCGCGCTGCTGCACCGGATGATCACCGCCGGGGTGGCCCACCTCGCGGCGCACACCAACGCCGACAAGGCGGTCGGCGGGGTGAACGACGCGCTGGCGGCGGCCCTGGGCGTGTCCGGGGCCCGGCCGCTGGAGCCGGACCCGGTGCCGGGGACCGACAAGATCGTGGTGTTCGTCCCGGTGGCCGGCGCACAGGACATGGTGGCGGCGCTCGCCGCGGCCGGTGCGGGCACCATCGGCGACTACGCCGAGGCCGCGTTCGTCTCGGCCGGGACCGGGCAGTTCCTCCCGCTGGACGGTGCCCGGCCGGCGATCGGCGCCGTCGGCCGGCGGGAGTACGTCGAGGAGTCGCGGGTGGAGATGATCCTGCCGCGCACTGCCCGGGCCGCCGTGGTCGCCGCCCTGCGCGCCGCGCACCCCTACGAGGAACCCGCCTTCGACCTGGTCGAGCTCGTGCCGGACCGACCGGCACGGACCGGTTCCGGGCGGGTCGGTGTGCTCGCGGAACCGTTGCCACTGGCCGACTTCGCCGACCGGGTGGCCGCCGCGCTGCCGGCCACCGCGGGCGGCGTGCGGTTCGCCGGGGACCCGGCCCGCACCGTGCGGACCGTCGCGGTGTGTGGCGGCGCGGGCCAGGACCTGATGGATGCGGCCGCCTCGGCCGGGGCCGACGTGTTCGTCACCTCGGACACCTCGCACCACCGCGTCGCCGAGTTCGTGGCCCTGCCCGGGGCACCGGCGGTGATCGACGTGGCCCACTGGTCCGGCGAGTGGCCGTGGTTGCAGCGGGCCGCCGCCGTGATCGACGAGGCCACGGGCGGTACGGTCGGGACCACCGTGTCGACGCTGCGGACCGACCCCTGGGTCGGGCACGCGTAGCCGGCAGCAGCAGTTCCGACGAAAGGACCACCGGCGTGCCGAAGGCCGATCCGTTCACCCAGCGGCGCCTGCTGGACCTGGCCGCCGTCGACCGGTCGGTGGGCACCGCCCGGCACCGTCGGACGACCCTGCCGGAACTGGCCGAGATCGCTGCCGGCGAGCAGGCTCTCGCCGGTCTGCGGAACGCGGTGATCACCGCCGAGACGGAGGTCGGGGATCTCGACCGGGACGGCCGGAAGCTGGACGCGGAGATCGAGACCGTACGCGCCCGCGCCGACCGCGACGCCGCCCGGCTGTCCTCGGGGGCCGGCTCGCCCAAGGAACTGGAGAACCTGCAGCACGAGATCACCTCGCTGGCCCGGCGGCAGGGCGTGCTGGAGGACGACGCGCTGGAGCTGATGGAACGGCGGGAGACGGCCGACGAGGTGCTCGCCGGCGCCACCCGCGAGTTCGACGCGGCCACCGCCTCGCTGGACGCCGCCCGGGCCCGCCGCGACGCGGTCTTCGCCGAGGTCGACGCCGAGCTGGAGACGTTGGCCGCCCAGCGGTCGGAGGTCGCCGCGCCGCTGCCCGCGGACGTGCTCGCCCTGTACGAGAAGGTGCACGCGACCGGCCGGACCGCCGCCGCCGAACTCACCGGCGACACCTGTGGCGCCTGCAAACTGGGGCTGGACCGGGTCGAGGTCGGCCGGCTGCGGTCCGCCCCGGCCGACGAGGTGGCCCGGTGCCCGGAGTGCGGCGCGATCCTGATCCGCGCGTGACCGCGCCCGTGCCGGAGACCACCGTCCTGCTGGTGCGGCACGGGCAGACCACCTGGAGCGCGGAGCGCCGGTACGCCGGCCGCGAGGACCCGCCGCTGACCGGACTCGGTGAGCAGGAGGCGATCTCGCTCGCCGAACGGGTCAGCGGACTGCGTCCGGACGTCGTCTACAGCTCGCCGCTGCGGCGCTGCCGGGACACCGCGGCCCGGATCGCCGGCCGGGACAACGGGGTGCTGGTCGAGCCGGATCTCACCGACGCCGACCTCGGCGCGTGGACCGGCCTGGGCCGGCGGCAGATCCAGGCCGGGGACCCGGCGGCCTTCGCCCGGTGGAGTTCCAGCAGCGCCGGGGCGCCGCCCGGCGGCGAGTCCTACGACCAGGTGCTGGACCGGGCCGTGCCGGTGCTGCGCCGGGTGCTCGCCGCGCACCCGGGCGGGACGGCGGCGCTGGTCACCCACTCCGCCGTGGTGAAGATGCTGCTGACCTGGGCGCTCGGTGTGCCGGCCGCGGTCGGGTTCCGGCTCAAGGTCGACACCGCCTCGCTGTCGGCGCTGACCGGCCCGGCCGACGCGGAGGCCGGCACCTGCACGGTGTGGGCGGTCAACGAGACGGGACACCTGCCGGGCGGCTGATTCCCGGAGGCTACAGCAGTGACATCGCGGCCCACAGGGCGAGTGTCGCGGCGAGCAGGGTCACCGGCACGGTGAGCAGGCCGAGCCGGGTGAACCGGCCCAGTGACGGCGGCCGGTCGTGCCGGGCCAGCGCGCGGCGCCAGAGCAGGGTGGCCAGCGACCCGGTGTAGGTGAGGTTCGGTCCCAGGTTCACCCCGATCAGCACCGCCAGTACCAGGGCCGGCGGGGGAGCGTCGCCGAGCCCGGCCAGCAGCACCAGGGTGGCCGGCAGGTTGTTGACGACATTGGCCAGCAGCGCGGCGATCCCGGCCATCAGCAGCAGCGCCGGCAGCGACGTCCCGGACGGCAGGATCGTGTCCAGGGCGGTCTGCAGTCCGTGGCCGGTGGCCGCGTCGACCACCACGCCCAGGGCGGCGACGAAGAGCAGGAACGGCAGGTTCAGCTCGCGGATCACGGTGAGCGGTTCGACCTTCCGGGTCACCAGCGCCCGCACCGCCATCACCACCGCGCCGGCGGCGGCCACCCACACCGGCGCGATGCCGAGCGGTTCGCCGGCCACGAAACCCGCCAGGATCGCGGCGAGCAGCACCAGCCCGGTGCGGGGGACCGGGACCGGCTGCGGTGCCGGTGGTGCCGGAGCTGCAGGTGTCACGGCCGGACGCAGGTCACGGCGGAAGAACCAGCGGAACACCAGGTACTCGGCCGCGACCGCCACCACCCAGGGCCCGGCCATCGCGGCGGTGAAGCCGACGAAGCCGAGCCCGGAGGCCGAGAACGCCAGCAGGTTGGTCAGATTCGAGACCGGTAGCAGCAGCGAGGCGGAGTTCGACAGGTGTGCGGTGGCGTAGAGCGCCGGTGCCGCCGGCACCCGGACCAGCCGGACGGTGGCCAGCACCGCCGGGGTCAGCAGCACCACGGTGGCGTCCAGGCTGAGCACCGCGGTGGTGAGCGAGGCGATCACGAAAACCAGGCCGAGCAGCCGCACCGGCGATCCGCGGCTGCCGGTCGCCATCACCGCGCCGAGCCAGCGGAACACCCCGTCGACCTCGGCCAGGTGGGCGATCACCAGCACCGCGCCGAGGAACCCGATGGTCGGCAGCAGGCCCCGGACCGTCGAGCCGGCGACCTCCGGCGGCACCAGTCCCAGCAGCAGCGCCAGCCCGGCCGCCGGGACGGCGGCGACCGCCTCGGGCAGCCCGCGCGGCCGCACGACCGCGAATGCGAGGACCGCGATCAGCAACGCGACCCCGAGGACGGTCGCCGGGGTGCTCGTCATGTGCGGTCCACGCGCGGGAGCGTAGCCGCGGCGGCGTCACCCGGCGAGCGGCTCCGCGGGCCGGGTGCCGACGACCATCCCGTCGGCGTCGACCACGGTCACCCGGCAGCGGGCGCGGCGCAGGCAGGTGCCGATCACCTGGCCGTACTCGAGGTCACCGGTCCGGATGCTGCCGGCCGCACCGAGCACGATCTCCCGTGCGGAGAAAGAACTCTCGAGCAGGATCCCGGTCGGGTGGCCGACGCTGCAGACCGCACGCACCTCCGGTGCGGAGCCCGGGGCGAGCCCGAGATCGGCACGTAGCCGGCGGATCTCGTCGTCGAGCCGGGCGGCGACGATCCGGTGCAGCTGCGTCGGGGTGCGACCGATGGCGTCGGCGTGCCGGGCGGGCGGGCGGCACAGCACCGCCACCACCGTCGTGCCGGTCGGGATCGCCCGGCGGACCGCGTGGCGCAGGGCCATCAGCGAGGAACCGGCAGCGGCGCCCTGCAGCCGCACCCCGACCACGATCGACTTCTCCGTCTCGATCATCGGCGTGTTCCTCGTCCGTCGGGGCGGCCGCTGCGGTGCGGCCTGGTTCCGACGGTAGTCGCGCAGCGTCCGGTCGCCCAGGGACGAAGGTCCCGGCACGACCCGCCGACGACACCGGCTCGGCATACTTTCGGAGCGTGGCCTTGGCCACATTGCGAAGGCTTCCGCAGCACTGTTGTGATTCCGCGACCCGCCGTCTGTGCTGGTCGTCCCCCGTTGCCGGGTGCGGGGTCGTCGCCCTCCGGCCCCGGCCGTGGGTGCCGCTCCGCCGGGGGCGTTACCTGCTGTCGGATGTCGGTGACGCTGAGTTGCAGAGGTTCTGCGAGAATCATCAGGTGTCCGAGGAACAGCGCCGCCCCGCAGGTTTTCAACTGGACGACGACCGTTGGCTGGTCCGGCTCGCCGAGCTGCTCGAGTTCGTCGACCAGGAGGGGCGGCTGCCCGTGCAGAGCCTCTCGGCGCCGGCCGAGGAGCGCCGACTGTCCTACTGGCTCAGCAACCAGCGGGCCGAGCACAAGTGCCGGCTGCTGGCCGGGCACCGGATCGACGAGCTGAACCAGAAGCTGCCCGGCTGGGGATCGACCGCGCAGTGGCGGGCCATCCACAGCTGACGCTGTTGTTCCAGGCCGTGTCTGTCAGGAGGGCCGTCAGGAGATGGCCCAGGTGACCGGCGTTTCGCCGGAGCCGTACGTGAGGTCGACGTCGCCGCGGGTGATGTCGAAGACCAGCAGGCCCTCCAGTGAGCTGCCCTCCGGGATCGTCACGAACCCGGACAGGTACGTGCGGCCGAGCGCCGAGGTGGCCGGCAGTCCGGTGAGCGGCGAGATCACCCCGACCGACGTGGTGAGGAACCAGTCGTCGGCGCCGAGTGCGGTGAGATCACCGGTCTCGGCGGTGTAGGTCACCGAGACCACCAGGAAGCCACCGGTCGTCGGGTCCGGCAGGCCCCGCGGGGTGTTCGTCGTCCAGTCCGCGCCGGTGACGGTGATCGAGTACCGCTGCTCCGTGCCGTCATCGGCGGTCGCCGTCAGCTGCTGCGGGGTGCCGAACAGCGGGGCCGGGGCGGAGCTGGTGCTCGGCGGGACGGATGCCGGGGTGCCGGTGGGCTCGGTGTTGATGGGCTCGGTGCCTGCGCCACTCGCGGATGACTGCGGCAGGTCGACGGTGGTGGTCACGTCGGGGAGGGAGTCATCCGACGAACACGCCGCCAGCGGTGTCACCGCCAGGATTCCGGCCACCAGGGCGCTCGCGGTACGGGTGGTGCGGTTCCTCGGTCTCACCGCCCCATCTTGCGGGCCCCCGGGTGAGACCCCGGTGCGGCGCGCCCGGGTGGGTGGGACGAGTCGGCCTGTCAGCCGGGTTCTGTTCCCGGGGGGCCCTCAGGCGGCTGTGACCAACTGGTGCGCGCGCTGGTGGGAGATTCCGAGGGCAGCTCCGATCTCCCGGAGGCCGAGGCCGGCCGCCCGGAGTGCGAGGGCTGCGGTGCGGTATTCCTCCGCCGCGCGGCTCTGCGCATCGAGGGCGATGCCGCGGAGCCGGTCGGCCTCGGCAAGATGCTGACGGGCTTCATCCGGTAGTTCGATCCGGACGCGAAGCTCGATCGACGAAGGTTCGACCTGCTCCATGACGACGATCAGATCCCTGACCATGGCTTCGACCTCCAACAGCGTTCGGGCCTGCGTGGTCCGGTCGATCTCCGGGACGTGGACGAGCCAGTACTTCTCGCCGCGGCTGACCTGTGCCGTGTAGACGGTCATCTCCACCACCCTTTTCCGAGTTTCTCGGCGGCTTCCTTGTAGATGACCTGGGCCATCCGGTTGTCGATCTCGTTGTGGCGTGGGATCGGGATCATGATCCCGCCCAGGTTGTAGACGGTGTGGTTGGCGCCCTCGCGCGCGACGACCCACTCGACACCGGCCTCTGCGGCAGCTCTGGCGATGGCGGCGATGATGTCCCGCCGCTTCGTCACAAGACGTTTCTAGTCCGCACTGGACGTTGTCGTCAAGAGCGAACTAGACACCTGGTCCCGGGTCACCTGGTGCGGCGCGCCCGGGTGGGTTGGGACGAGTCGGCCTGTAAGCCGGGTTCTGTTCCCGGGTGCCTTGCGGCCTCCCGTTCGGCGACCATCCATCTCGACGTGCCGTTGCCGACACGTTCCAGCGGTCCACCCGCAGGCTCGGGCGGGCAGCCCTCGAACGCCTGCGCACGGGATCTCTCCCGCTCTCGACCTTGCTCCGGGTGGGGTTTACCGAGCCATCCCGGTCACCCGGGATGCTGGTGGTCTCTTACACCACCGTTTCACCCTGACCCGGTTCCGAGGAACCGGGCGGTCTGTTCTCTGTGGCACTGTCCCGCGGCTCACGCCGGGTTGCCGTTGACAACCACCCTGCCCTGAGGAGCCCGGACTTTCCTCGGCAGCCCTTGCGGGCTGACGCGGTCGCCCGGCCGACTCGTCCCGCTGCAGATCCTACGGCCGCGAGGACAGCACGCAGAACTCGTTGCCCTCGATGTCGGCCAGTACCACCCACGGCTGCTCGCCCTGGCCGATGTCCACCCGGGTGGCGCCGAGCGCGAGCAGCCGCTCCACCTCCGCCGCCTGGTCCGCCGGCCGGAAATCCGGGTGCCAGCGGTTCTTGCCCGACTTCGGGGATGCCGACGGCACGAACAGCAGTCCGGGTGTGACGTCCGGCGCGGGCAGGATCTCGAACGCGCCGCTCTCGCTCGCGTCGTCGACGACCACCCAGCCCAGCGCCTGCGCCCACCATCCGCCCAGTGCCACCGGGTCCGCCGCCTCGACGATCATCTGATCCCAGGTCAGGGGCATCATGGTCTCCTTCTCCGTCGGGTGGCCGCTGCGGATTCTGAACATCCGTTGGCTCTCAGCGGCACTGCATGTTCAGAATCGCAGGACATCTCGAAACGGGGGAGCATGACCGACCGCACGGACACCGACGTCACGACACGAGTGGGACGCTGGGAGGCCCGGACCGAGATCCCGCTGCTGCTGCTCGCGCTGGGCTTCCTGGTCGCCTACGCCTGGCAGGTGCTGGACCCACGGATCGATCCGGGGCTGCAGTCGTTCCTGGAGATCGCCTCCTGGGCGGTCTGGGCGGCGTTCCTCGTCGACTTCGTGGTGCGGCTGGCGCTCGCGGAGCGTCGCGGCCGGTACGCGCTGCACCACTGGTACGACGTGGCGCTGATCGTGCTGCCGATGCTGCGCCCGCTCCGGCTGCTGCGGGTGCTGGCCTTCGCCCGGATCCTCAACCGGTCGGCCACCCGCAACCTCATCGGCCGGGTCACCACCTATGTCGCCGGGACCGCCGTCGCTGCTGTGTTCCTCGGTGCGCTGGCCGTGCTGGACGCCGAGCAGAACGACCCGGCGGCGAACATCCACACCTTCGGCGACGCGCTCTGGTGGGCCTGCGCGACCGTGACCACCGTCGGCTACGGCGACCGGTACCCGGTGACGACGCCGGGCCGGTTCGTCGCGGTCGGCCTGATGCTGGTCGGGCTCGCCGTGGTGGGCGTGATCACCGCATCCGTGGCGGCATGGCTGATCTCGCACGTCGACGCGGAGAAGCGACAGGTTGCGGCGGGGGAGCGGTCCGGGTCAGCAACGGGCCCGGGCGACCGGCTCGGCTAGTCTCACGCCCACGGGTCAGGGTGTCGGGAGAGGTGCTGGAGGCGCGGTGAACGGTCGGCGGGGTGTGCGGGTGGCGGCGGCGCTGGCGGCCGCCGTGACGCTGGCGGCCTGCGCGACCTCCGTCCAGGGCACCGCGGTGCCGCGGGCCGGGGTGGCCCTGCCGACCGATGCGACGCTGCCCACCAGCGCCACCGTGCCGACCGGTGCGACCCTGCCGACGATCGATCCGACGATCACGGCACCGGCACCGACGGAGACGACCGAGAGCACCGAGACGACCGAAACCACTGAAACCACCGAAACCACCACCGAGAGCACCGACACCAGCGAGAGCACAACTACCACCGAGCGGTCGTACGAGCTGCCGGCGGCGGAGACGTCGGCGCCGTTCAACGACTACGGCGACGCGATCGTCGACGTCGGCAAGGTGTACGCGATCGAGGGTGCTGACTCGAAGGTCGAGCTGGTCGCGTTCCGGGTGGACAAGATCCAGGTCGACAAGGGCTGCGACGATGCGAAGGCCAAGCCGGAGAACGGCCACTTCGTGGTCATCGACCTGAGTGTCGAGGTCCGCAACTCGACCCCGGAGGACCTGGAGGCGTCGTCGATCGACTTCGACTACAGCCGGTGGACCGCCTACGACAGCAAGGGCACGGTGCAGGTCGATGCCGACACCGACGCCACCGCGACCTGCATCTCCATCGACGACGAGTTCCCGTACACCGACGAGCTGTCCCCGGACTCGGTGACGAAGGGCCGTATCGCCCTTGACGTCTCGGCCGCCAAAGGCACCGTCGTGCTCACCATGCCCGGCATCAGCGGCGGCGGCTGGGAGTACAGCTTCGGCTGACCTGCCCGGTCAGGCCCGCCCGGACCAGACCTGCCATTCCGGCTTGTTCACGCACCCCGGCCACACCCACACCGCGTCGCACTCCCAGCACCGCCAGAGCCGGTGCGGCCGCCCCGCGCACCAGCACGGCGACGAGGCGACCAGCATCGTCCGCGGACCCAGCGGGTGACCGGCCGGGCACTGCACCGGCTGCAGCTCCGCCATGCCCTGCGTCCCCCAGGGTCGGTGGTACCGCGGATCGTCGATCATGTGTTCGAAGATAGCCTGGGCGCGTGCCGACCCGACGACTGCGTCCACCGCCCGCCACCCCCTCGGCGGCGGGCGCGCCGATCGATTTCGACCGCATCCGGCGTGATCTCGGCATCCCGGAGGACTTCCCGGCCGAGGTCACCGCGGAGGCGGAGGCGATCGCCGCGCAGCCGGTCACCGCAGGCGCCGACCGCACCGACCGCACCGGCCGGACCGACCTGCCGCTGGTCACCATCGACCCGCCGGGCAGCCGCGATCTGGACCAGGCGGTGCACCTGGAACGCCGGGGCGACGGGTACCGGGTGCACTACGCGATCGCCGACGTCGGCGCGGTCGTGCCACCGGGCGGTGCGATCGACGCGGAGTCGCAGCGCCGCGGCCAGACCCTCTACAGCCCCGACCGGTCGACGCCGCTGCACCCGCCGGCGCTGAGCGAGGGCGCCGCGAGCCTGCTGCCGGACGGCGACCGGCCCGCGGTGCTGTGGACGATCGACCTGGACGCCGAGGGCCTCCCGGTCGCCGCCGACGTGCGCCGCGTCCTGGTGAGCTCGGTGGCCCGGCTCGACTACGCCGGTGTGCAGGCCGATCTCGACGCCGGCCGGCCGCACCCGTCGATCGCGCTGCTGCCGGAGATCGGCGCGCTCCGGCTGGCGCAGGCCCGGGCCCGGCACGCGATCACCCTGGACATCCCCGAGGTGGAGGTGGTGCCGGCGGGGGAGCACTGGACCCTCGAGCTGCGCGCCCCGCTGCCGGTGGAGAAGTTCAACGCCGAGATCAGCCTGCTCACCGGCATCGTCGCCGCGGGGATCATGCTGGAGGGCGGGATCGGACTGCTGCGGACGTTGCCGCCGGCCGAGCCGGACGCGGTGGCCGCGCTGCGCCGGTCGGCCCTCGCTCTGGGCATCGACTGGCCCGCCGACATCGAGCCAGGCGACCTGATCGCCCGGCTCGACCCGGCCCGCCCACAGGTCGCCGCCTTCCTCGAGGACGCGGTCCGGCTGCTGCGCGGCGCCGGCTACACCCCCTTCCGCGGGGCGTCGCCGGAGCAGCCGCTGCACGCCGGGGTCGGCGCCTCCTACGCCCACGTCACCGCCCCGCTGCGACGCCTGGTGGACCGGTACGCGACGGAGATCTGTCTCGCCCTGCACTCCGGCACGCCGGTGCCGGAGTGGGTCACCGCCGCGCTGGACGAGCTGCCCACGATCATGCGGTCCTCCGACCGGCTCGCCGGCGATCTCGAGAGGGCCTGCACCGCAGCGGTCTTCGTGTTCCTGCTGGGCGGCCGGATCGGCGAGGAGTTCACCGCGACGGTGGTGCAGGCCGAGGCCGGGTCGGCCCGGGCCACCGTGATGCTGCACGACCCGCCGGTCCGGGCACAGGCGCCGGCCGACGGACTGGTCGAGGGTTCGGTGATCCGGGTCCGGCTGGATTCGGTCGACGGCGAGCAACGGCGGATCCAGGTCACGCCGGTATGACCCCCTGCTGAGCACGGCCGGAGGGTCCGTGCCAGGCTGGACCCATGGGCGACGAGATCGGGCGGAACACCAAGTACTACTTCAACATCAGCACCGGCCAGGTCGAGGAGGAGGGTCAGAGCAAGGCGAAGGACCTGCTCGGCCCCTTCCCGGACCGGGAGTCGGCGGCGAACGCGCTGCAGACCATCCACGACCGCGAGGACCGGAAGAACGCCGAGGACCGCGCCTGGGCCGACGGCGACGACTGACCGGGAACTCACCCGGCGGTGACCGGTGCGGTGACATGATCACGGGCATGCACGCCCGCACGCGCCGGACCCGCACGCTCCGACGACTCGGCCTCGCCGGGTTGGCCGTCCTGCTGGTCGGCTGCGGGTCCTCCGTGGCGGGCACGCCGACCGTCGGGGCTGCGCGCGCCACCGGGAGCACCACGGCGACCACGGCGCCGCCCGGGATCACCGTCCCCTCCGGAGGTCCCGGCGGATCGGGGGCCTCGCAGCCCCCGACCACCGACTCCGGGGGAAGCAGCCAGACCTCCCAGAGTGCCGGGATCGGGCCGGTGCCGGACGGGCTGGAGAGCTTCTACACGCAGCAGCTGTCCTGGGGACCGTGCGCGGACTACGCCACCACCGCGGCCGACCAGCAGTACTACGCCTCGGACCTGGTCGAGTGCGCACGGCTGACCGTGCCGCTGGCCTACGACGACCCGACCGGGCAGACCATCACCATCGGCGTGCTGCGGCAGCAGGCGACCGGCACCGACCGGATCGGCTCGCTGCTGTTCAACCCGGGTGGGCCGGGCGCATCCGGCATGTCGCTGGTCTCGCAGATCGCGGTGGCCGGCCTGGCCGCGCCGCTGTCCCAGCGGTTCGACCTGGTCGGGTTCGACCCGCGCGGCATCGGGTCCAGCGAGCCGGTCATCACCTGCCGGACCGACGCGGAGTGGGACCAGTTCCGGGCCCAGGACCTGCGGTCGGACACGGCGGCCGCGGTCACCGCGTCGAACGACCGCCTGCAGAAGGTCGCGAACGACTGCGCCGCCCGCACCGGCAAGGACGAGGGGATCGACGGCACGACGTTCCTGGCCAACGTCGGCACCCGGGACGCCGCCCGCGACATGGACGTGCTGCGCGCGGCTCTCGGCGATCCGAAGCTCAACTACGTCGGCTACTCCTACGGCACGCTGCTCGGCACCGTCTACGCCGAGCAGTTCCCCGGCAGCGTGCGGGCGATGATCCTGGACGGCGCCGTCGACCCCACCCAGGACCCGGCGACCGGGCTGCTGGACCAGGGCAAGGGGTTCCAGGACGCCTTCGACGACTACGCCCAGTGGTGCGCGCAGCAGTCGGCCTGCCCGCTCGGCACCGACCCGGCGAAGGCGACCGCCGCCTACCAGGAGCTGACCCGGCCGCTGCTGGACGACCCGGCCCAGCTGCCGGACGGCCGGGTGCTCAGCTACAGCGATGCGAACACCGCGACCTCGCAGGCGATGTACTCGGATGCGTTGCGGCCGCAGCTGTCCCAGGCGCTGACCGCGCTGGCCGGCGGCGACGGTTCGCAGATGATGGTGCTGGCCGACCAGTACTACCAGCGCGGGTCGGACGGGCACTACGCCTCGCTGCTGGACGCGTTCAACGCGATCCGCTGCATGGACGGCCCGCGGATGACCGACGATGCCGAGGTCACCAAGCTCAACGCGCAGTACGCCCAGGTGGCGCCGTTCCAGGACTCCGGCGATCCGCCCGGGGCGGTGAAGGACTACTGCGCCTTCTGGCCGGCCGAGCCCACGCTGAGCCCGCACAAGCCGGACGTGGCCGGGATGGACGCGACGATCCTGGTGGTGTCCACCACCGGTGACCCGGCCACCCCGTACCAGGCCGGCGTCGACCTGGCCCAGGACCTGGGCGGTGCGCTGCTGACCATCGACGGCACCCGGCACACCGGATACCTGTTGTCCGGCATCAGTTGTGCCGACGACATCGGCAACGCCTACCTGCTGGACCTGACGGTGCCGGCCGACGGCGCCACCTGCAGCTGAGCCCCCGGTCCGGCCTGGTCAGGCCTGATCGGTGACCCAGAGGCCGAGCAGCCCGCGGAAGTGGGCGAGGAAGCGCTCGTGCTCCTCGGGCGGGTAGGTCACCTGCACCGTGCGCACCAGCAGGTCGTCGAAGTCGGCCGAGGCCACCCAGTCGCGGACCAGGTCCGGCAGCGTCGCGAGCGAGGTCGAGCAGAACTCCCGGTACTCGTCGGCCTGGAAGTACTGGTCGGCGAGAACGGCGTAGTTGCCGAGCTTCTCGTTCCAGGTCAGGTCCGGGTCGTCGGCGATGGCGAACCAGTCGCGGCTGCTGGTGTCCACCCGTGGCCGGCGCCGGGTGACGGCGCAGAACACCGACCAGGAGATGAGCTGGGTGATCGCCCACGGGAAGTAGTAGTGCAGCGAGGTGATCGCGATGTCCGGGCAGGCGTTGGCGTAGTCGATCGGCCGCACCCGGGTGCCGGTGACCAGCGCCTCGCAGGAGTTGAACTCCCAGCGGAAGAACGCGTTGATGGTCCGGGACAGGGTGAGGATCTCCATCCCGGCCTCGGGCTGCAGGAAGGAGTGCGCGACCTCGTACCGGTCGTGCATCGGCAGTTCCGGCCGGAACTTCATGATCTTGGTCTCCGGGCCGATGGTCAGTGACCGGGCGAAGGAGTCGTAGGGGCTGACCGCGGCCTGCAGGTGCATCAGCATCTGGCCGGACTGGTCGTACGCGCGGTGCAGGGTGTCCACATCGTCGATCCGGGACACCCCGCGCCAGGCGCCGCCGTCGAACGGCTTCATGTAGAGCGGGTAGCCGACCCGCTCCGCGACCTCGTCCAACTGGAACGGCAGGTTGTAGGTCTCCGCGGTGTAGGCCCACTTCTCGTGGTCGACCGGGTTCTTGTAGGGGACCAGCACGGTGTCCGGGATGTCGAAGCCGAGCCGGATCATCGCGCAGTACGCGGAGTGCTTCTCCATGGCCTGGAAGGTGAACGGGTTGTTGAGCAGGTAGACGTCGTCCACCAGCGCCGCCTTCTTCAGCCACTCCCGCGGGTGGTAGTACCACCAGGCCAGACGGTCGATCACCACGTCGTGCCGGACCGGGTCGCGCAGGTCGAACGGCTCGATGGTGATCCGCTCCGAGGCCATCCGGTGCGACACCCCGCGGTGCTGCACCGGGCCGAGCGTCGTCAGCAGGTGCTCGAACGCGGCCGGCCAGTCGTCCTCCGTGCCGAGCAGCAGTCCGATGAGTCGTGTCGTGTCATCCCGGCGCGAGGGGCTCATGCCCGATGATCCTTCCCCAGATCGCCGGAAACATGTGTGCCGGGGGTCACATCAGCCGAGCTGTGGCAGGTACACCGCCGCCTGGGCCCGCCAGCTGACCCAGTCGTGCGGCCACTCCGGTCCCCAGACGTGCAGGTCGTGCGGGATCCCCTTGTCCGCGAGCACCGCCGCCAGCGACCGGGTCGAGGCCAGCGCACCGGTGGTGTCCTCCCACTGTCCGCTGCCGACGACCAGGGTCAGCTGCAGCGACCGCCGCAGGTGCTCCAGGTGCTCGCCGCCGACGTGCCGCAGGAAGTCGGACGGGTTCGTCAGGTAGGTCTCGGCGCTGCCCTCGCCCCAGGCGTGCCACTGCCACGGGTCGTAGCCGCCGGAGAAGGCGATGACCCGGTGGAACAGGTGTGCCTGCCGCAGCCCGAGCAGCACCGCCTGGAAGGCGCCCATCGACGGCCCGGCCAGCGCCACGTCGTCGCGGCCGCCGCAGCGGTCGCGGACGAACGGCAGCACGCCCCCGGTGAGCCAGCCCTCGTAGTCCAGGTGCGCGAGGGCACGGTCGTGCTGCGACTTCCACCGGGCCGACCAGGACTGCGCGTTCCAGGCCGAGACGCAGAAGACCGTGATCCGGCCCTCGTCCACCGCCGGCCGGACCGCGTCCAGCATCCCGTTGCGCTCGAACTCCCACGCGTCGCCGGTCTCCGCCGGGAACCAGATCACCGGTCGGCCCCAGTGCCCGTGCACCACCACGTCCCGGTCGCCGTGCCCGCCCGGTCCCGGGATCACGTGGTGCTCCTGGCGGGTCACCCGTGCGCCCCCTCGAGCAGCTCGTCCAGGGCGGGGAACCAGGCGTCCCGCCAACCGATCATGGTGTGGCCGTCGCGGACCAGGTCGGCGCGGACCGGCCAGCCCTGGTCGCGCAGCACAGCGGTCAGCCGTTCGTTGTTGGCGCGGTTCTCCTCGACGGTGCCGACGGTGACCAGGGTGGGCACCGGCCGGCCGGGGGAGTCGGCGATCGCGGTGGAGGTCGCACAGAGCCGGCCGAACCAGGTGAAGCCGGACTCCTGCGGGTCCAGCTCCGGGGTGAAGAAGGACCCGGACTGCAGGGCCAGCCCGGCCAGCAGGCCGGGTGCCGTCCGGTGCAGGGTCATCATGCCGACCGCGCCGAGGCTCGCGCCCAGACCGACGATCCCTTGCACCGCAACGGTTCCGGCGATCGCCGGCACCACCGTGCCTGCCAGCAGGGCCGCATAGGCCGGGTTCGCGGCGTACCAGTCGGCGCGGGCGCCGTCGGCCGGGTCGAGCAGTGCCACGCGCAGCGGGGCGACCGCGCTCCGGTGCGCCGCCCAGCGCAGCAGCGACCCGCGAATGGCCATGTCGGTGCCGTCGTGCACCAACAGCAGCGGGGCGGGCGTCGTGTCCGGCAGGCCCTGTGGGCTCCACAGGCGCGTCGGCACCGGGGCGGTGCCGGGCACGGTGCGCGGTTCCGGACCGGCCGGGGTGTCCAGCCAGGCCGGTGCCCGGTACTCCGGGAAGCGGATCTCCGAGCGGTCGCCGAACGGCCCGGGGATGCGGTCGGGGTTGCCGGGATCGACGAGACTGCCGGTGCCGTCGGCGGTCTCGATCTCGAAGCGGTACTCGAGGCGGTCCACCGCGGGCCGCGGGAGATCCAGCCGCCAGCACCCGTCGACCCGGCGCAGGTCCAGATCGGTGGCCAGGTCGAGGTCGAGGTCGAGCCGCACCCGGCGGGCCAGCGGCACCGCGTCGAGGGCGAACCGGACCGCGGTCGGTCCGGCCGTCGTCACGGTCCCTGGCATCGGCTCACCGTAGATCACAGCCGGTCGCAGCCCGGGTGCGGTTACTGTCACGCAGTGAGCACAGAGCGTGAGCACAGTCCGGCCCTGCTGGTCCGGCTGGTGGTGGCGACCGTCGGCGCGGCCGTGGCCATCGGGTTCATCGGCGGCGGGTTCCGCTGGTGCCTGCAGCGGGCGGGTGAGCTGCGCACCGACCTCACCGACTGGGCGCACCGCAACCCCGGCATCGGCTGGCTGGTCCCGGTGCTGCTGGCCGCCGCCGGCGCGGCGATCGCCCGGTTCATCGTGGTGAAGTCACCGCGCAGCGCGGGTAGCGGCATCCAGGACGTCGAGGCGGTGTGGCGGCGCGAGCACGACCTGCCCGGGCTGGACGTGGTGCCCGGCCGGTTCGTCGGCGGGCTGGCCGCGATCGGGCCGGGCATGGTGCTCGGCCGCGAGGGACCCACCGTCCACATGGGTTCGGCGCTCGGCGCCGCCGCCGGGAAGGCCGCCGGACTGGGCGACGACGACCGGCGCGTGCTCTACGCGACGGTCGGCGGGGCCGGGCTGGCGGTCGCCTTCAACGCCCCGATCGGCGGCGCGGTGTTCGCCATCGAGGAGGTCACCCGGTCGTTCCGGGTGCGGATCGTGGTGATCAGCCTGCTGTCCACCGCGGTGGCGGTGGCCTGCTCGCGGATCCTGAACGGTGACACCCCGGACTTCGTGGTGCCGTCGATCGCCGCACCGAGCTGGACCGGGCTGTGGGTGTTCGCCCTCTTCGGGGCGCTGCTCGGGCTGATCGGCATCGGCTACAACGCGATCGTGACCGGCATCCTGCACGTCACCGACCGGATGCGGCGCAGCGGTCCGTTCGGTCCGGTGGGCCGCGCCGCGCTGATCGGGGCGTTGGTCGGCCTGTTGCTCTGGTTCGACCCGAGGCTGGTGGACGGCGGCGACAGCGTGACCCAGCAACTGCTCTCGGGTCCGGGGATGCCGCTGCTGGTGCTGCTCGCCGTGCTGGCCGCCCGGTTCGTGCTCGGCCCGCTCTGCTACGCCGCCGGCACCCCCGGTGGGCTGTTCGCACCGCTGCTCGCCGTCGGCGCACTGATCGGCACCGGGGTGCAGCAGCTGGCCGGGCCGCTGCTGGGCGAGGTCGGGGTCTCACCGCTGCCGCTGGCGATCGTCGGGATGGCGGCCTTCTTCACCGCCACCGTGCAGGCGCCGTTGACCGGGATCGTGCTGATCGTGGAGATGACCGCGGTGACCACGCTGACCGTGCCGATGCTGATCGCCTGCGCCGCGGCGCTGCTGGTCACCCACCTGCTGAAGGCGGCCCCGGTGTACGACTCGCTGCGCCGCCGCATGCTCGCGGCCTGAGTCGGCATGTCACGGGTGTGCCTGTACCGTCAGCGCGGCGCACACCGATGTCCGTTTCTCCGTCCGGTTCCACGGCGTGTGTCCTGTCGGCAACACGCGTGAAATACGGCGTACATAGGGTGGAACCATGGATCGTCAGCAGCAGTTCGTCCTGCGCACGCTCGAGGAGCGTGACATCCGCTTCGTGCGGCTCTGGTTCACGGACGTGCTCGGCTACCTGAAGTCGGTGGCGGTGGCGCCGGCCGAGCTCGAGGGGGCCTTCAGCGAGGGCATCGGGTTCGACGGCTCGTCGGTCGAGGGCTACGCCCGGGTGTTCGAGTCGGACATGATCGCCAAGCCGGATCCGTCGACGTTCCAGGTGCTGCCCTGGGAGTCGAACGACGGCAAGGTCTACTCGGCCCGGATGTTCTGCGACATCACCATGCCGGACGGCAGCCCGTCCTGGGCCGACCCCCGGCACGTGCTGCGCCGGGTGATGGGCGAGGCCGCGTCCATGGGCTTCACCTGCTACGTCCACCCGGAGATCGAGTTCTTCCTGCTCAAGGACCTGCCCGGCGACGGCTCGGTGCCGGAGCCGGCGGACCAGGGCGGCTTCTTCGACCAGGCCAGCCACGACGCGGCGCCGCACTTCCGCCGCCGCGCTATCGAGACCCTCGAGGCGATGGGCATCTCGGTCGAGTTCAGCCACCACGAGGGTGCCCCGGGTCAGCAGGAGATCGACCTGCGGTACGCCGACGCGCTGACCATGGCCGACAACATCATGTCGTTCCGGTACGTGGTGAAGGAGGTGGCGATCACCCAGGGGGTGCGTGCCTCCTTCATGCCCAAGCCGTACGCGGACCAGCCGGGATCGGCGATGCACACGCACTTCTCGCTGTTCGAGGGCGAGACCAACGCGTTCTACGACGCCGACGACGAGTACCAGATGTCGCCGACCGGCAAGTCGTTCCTGGCCGGGGTGCTGCGGCACGCGCCGGAGATCACCGCCGTCTCCTGCCAGTGGGTGAACTCCTACAAGCGGCTGGTCATCGGTGACGAGGCCCCCACGGCCGCGTCCTGGGGCCAGGCGAACCGGTCCGCGATGATCCGGGTGCCCAACTACTCGCCGGGCAAGTCCTCCAGCCAGCGGATGGAGTTCCGGCTGCCGGACTCCGGCTGCAACCCGTACCTGATGTTCGCCACGGTGATCGCGGCCGGGCTCAAGGGCATCCGTGAGGAGTACGAGCTGCCCGCGCCGGCCGAGGACGACGTCCTGTCGATGTCCGAGACCGAGCGCCGCGCCATGGGTTACCTGCGGCTGCCGGCCTCGCTGGAGTCGGCGCTGGGTGCGATGGAGAACTCGGAGCTGGTCGCCGAGGCCCTCGGCGAGCACGTCTTCGACTTCTTCCTGCGCAACAAGCGGGCCGAGTTCGAGGCCTACCGCCGCCAGGTCACCCCGTTCGAGCTGAAGCGCTACCTGTCGCTCTAGGGACTGCCGCGGTCAGGGCAGTTCGAGCGCCCGCCGGACCAGCAGGTCCAGCTCGGCGGCGAGATCGCCGTCGGAGAGCGGGGAGTCGAACGTCCCGACGGAGTTGAGCATGCCGAACGCGGCGTGCACGGCGGTGCGCACCTGCTCCACCGTCCAGTCCGGGTGGATCTGGGCCGTCCGCGTGCGCCAGCGCCGGACCAGGGCCCGTTGCCGCTGCTCGAGCCCCAGCCGGTGCTCGGGCGGCAGATGGTGCACCTCGCGCACCCAGACCGCCATCAGCTTGCGGCGCTCGGCGACGGCGTGCGCGTAGACGTCGATCTGCGCCAGCAGGTCGGCGACCGGGTCGGGGGTGTCGCCGGAATCTGCGGCGGGCTCGGCGGCGACCGCGGTCACGATGCCCTCGAAGACCGCGGCCAGCACCGCGGCCTTGGACCCGAAGTGCCGGTAGATGGCCGGCCCGGTGATGCCGGCGGCGGCGCCGATCTGGTCCATCCCGACGGCGGGATACCCGCTGTCGGCGAACAGGTCCGCCGCCGCGCTGACGATGTCGTGCTGCCGGGCGGCGCGCCGGTCGGGCTGGCGCATCAGACCTCGACCGTCCCGCCGGACCGCCAGTAGCGGCCCTCGGCGCGGTCCATGAACCCGTGGTCGACCAGGGCCCGGCGCAGCGACACGTAATCCTGGTAGAGCCCGATCAGCTCCCGGTTCACCTCGGCCTCGGTGTAGTGCACGCCCGGGACGAACCGGGCGGCGATCACGTCCAGCACGGCGATCTGCCGGGACAGCTTGGCCGGCATCTGCAGCAGCCGCCCGTCGGCGTCGAAGTACCGCTGTCGCACCAGGTCCCGCTGGGCGTCGGTGGCACGGATCAGGTCGTCGTCCATCGCGTCGGTCCGGCCGCCGCCTCAGCCGACGGTCGCGGAACGCTCCAGGCGCGGGCGCGGCACCCGCCAGCGGCGGGGCAGGCAGGCCCGGTTGAACGCGTAGAAGCCGAGCGCGCGACCCTTCGTCGACAGCCCGGAGTTGTCGCCCTTGGGGAACTTCTCCCGGACCCGGCGGCCCAGCTGCCGGCCGAAGACGATGCCGTCGGCGACGGCGGCGAGGATGGCGATCAGCATCACGAGCGGGCCGTAGAGCTGGATGATCGCCGACGGGATGAGCAGCACGACGAAGGCGATCACCGCGACGGGCAGCAGGATCCCGGCCAGGTTGCGGCGGGTGTCGACCACGTCGCGGACGTAGGCGCGCACCTCGCCGCGGTCACGGGGCAGCACGTAGGCGTCGTCGCCACGCATCATCTTCTCGCGCCGCTCGGCCGCCGCGGCGCGCCGCTCGTCCTTGGTCATCGTCTTGCCCTGCGCCTTCGAGCGCTGGACCGCTTCCTTCTGCGTCCGCGGCGGCGGCGCCACCGGGCCGCGGTGACCGCCCTGGGCGTCCCGGCGCTTGGGGGTGGGACGGCCCTTGCCGACCACCGGACCGGCCGGGACGACCGGTTCGGCCACGGTCTCGGCAGCGGCGGCGGCGGGCTTGCGGCGCAGGAAACTCACCCCGCCAGCCTAAATGACCCGCGCACCCCGGGAATACACGGCGCGGCACGCCCGGTTGGACTGCTCACAGCGACGTGGTGCCCGGCGTGGACGTGGCATCATCGACAGTGACCGACCCACAAGCAGCACGAGGGAGTCAGATGACCACCACCGAGAACGCAGCGACCGCCGCCACTGAGGCGCCCGCCGTCAAGGCCGCCCACGGCGTCACCCTGAGCGACAGCGCCGCCGAGAAGGCGAAGGCCCTGCTCGACCGGGACGGCAGCCCCGACATGGTGCTGCGCATCTCGGTGCAGCCGGGTGGCTGCTCGGGACTGCGCTACGAGCTCTTCTTCGACGACCGCACGCTGGACGGCGACGCGCTCGTCACCTTCGGCGGTGTCGGCCTGGCGGTCGACCGGATGTCGAAGCCGTACCTGGACGGCGCGGTCATCGACTTCGTCGACACCATCGAGAAGCAGGGCTTCACCATCGACAACCCGAACGCGCAGAACTCCTGCGCCTGCGGCGACTCGTTCCACTGAGTTGTATTCACTGAGTCATCTCCGCTGAACACCCTGTTCTCGCACTGACGCGCCGGCCGTCACCCGTACTTCTTGCGGGTGGCGGCTTTCGCGTGTGCCGGTAGGGTTCTCCCCGTCCGTCCCAGCCCTGGAAAGAGGCCTCGTGCCGATCATCGTCACCGGCTCCATCGCGACCGACCACCTGATGCACTTCCCCGGGAAGTTCACCGAGTCGCTGCTGCCGGACCAGCTGCACCGGGTCTCGCTGTCCTTCCTGGTCGACGACCTGGTGGTGCGGCGCGGCGGGGTGGCCCCGAACATCTGCTTCGCGATGGGTCTGCTGGGTGTGGGTCCGGTGCTGCTGGACGCGGTCGGCGCCGACTTCGACGACTACCGGTCCTGGCTGGAGCGGCACGGCGTGGACTGCAGCCACGTGCACGTCTGCGCCGACGTGCAGACCGCGCGGTTCGTCTGCACCACCGACGACGACATGAACCAGATCGGCTCCTTCTACGCCGGCGCCATGGCGCGGGCCCGGGAGATCGAGCTCGGCCCGGTCGTCGCCGGCCTCGGCTCCGTCGAGCTGGTGATGATCAGCGCCGGTGATCCGGAAGGCATGGTCCGGCACGCCGAGGAGTGCCGCCAGCGCGGCATCCCGTTCGGCGCCGATCCCTCGCAGCAGCTGGCCCGGCTCGACGGCGACGCCGCCGGCCGCCTGGTCACCGGTGCGGAGCTGCTCTTCTCCAACGACTACGAGCTCGGCCTGCTCAAGTCCAAGACCGGTTGGTCCGAGGAGGACATCCTTTCCCGGGTCGGGCACCGGGTGACCACCCTGGGCTCGCAGGGCGTCGAGATCGTCGCCGCCGACGGCAGCCGGCTGCACGTCCCGGTCGTCGGCGAGACCGACAAGGTCGACCCGACCGGCGTCGGCGACGCCTTCCGCGGCGGGTTCCTGGCCGGCCGCTACCGCGGGCTCGACTTCGAGCAGTCCGCCCGCCTCGGCTCGCTGATGGCGACCCTGGCACTGGAGAACATCGGCACCCAGGAGTACCACTTCGACCCGGCCGTCGCGGTCCAGCGGCTCACCGACTCCTACGGCGCCGAGCCCACCGCCGAGATCGCCCGGGTCATGGGGTTTGTCGCAGTCGCGTGAGAGTGCGGCCCCGCGCCCACCGAACGGTGCGAGGCGGGCGGACGCGTGCAGCGCAGCGAGGGACGAGCGGAGTGAATGCGTCCGCTACCGCCGCCGAGCACCCGCGGCCGCCAGGCCGCCATGTCACAAATAGACCGGGTAGGCGGGCTCGGGGACGGCGGGGGTGAGGGCACCGGTCACGAAGATCTCGTGCCAGAGCTGGAAGACCAGCACGGTCCAGATCGGGCGTGACCAGTCGCCGTCGCCGGCGCGGTGCCGGTCCAGCAGCTCCAGCACGGCCGCGGCGTCGAGGTACTGCTCGGTCTGCGCCGAGGTGATGATGGACCGCGCCCACTCGTAGGAGCCCTCGGCGAGGTAGTGCCGGATCGGCACCGGGAAGCCGAGCTTGCGGCGGTGCAGCACGTGCGGCGGCACGATCAGCTCCATCGCCTTGCGCAGCGCCACCTTCGTCGCCTGCCCGGACACCTTCTCCTCCGGCGGCACCGTGGACGCGACGGCGAACACCTCGGGATCGAGGAACGGCACCCGCAGCTCGAGCGAGTTGGCCATGGTCATCTTGTCGGCCTTGACCAGGATGTCGCCGCGCAGCCAGGTGAACAGGTCGATGTGCTGCATCCGGGAGATCGGGTCGGACCCGCGGGACAGCGCGTACACCGGGTCGGTGACGTCCCGGAACGAGCGGCCCTCCTGGTAGGTGTGCAGCAGCCCGGGCAGCTGCTCCTCGCGGAAGATCCGCGCGTTGCCGTAGTAGCGCTGCTCCAGGTCGATCGCCCCGCGGCGCAGCAGGTCCTTCCCGCGGAACCCGCGCGGCAGCGACCGGCCGATCGCGCCGAGCCCGCGGCGCAGCGGCCCCGGCAGGCCGGTGATCGGTGCCAGCGACCGCGGCTCGCGGTAGATGTTGTAGCCGCCGAACAGCTCGTCGGCACCCTCGCCGGAGAGCACCACCTTCACGTGCTTGCGGGCCTCGTTGGCGACGAAGTAGAGCGGCACCAGCGCCGGGTCGGCGACCGGGTCGTCGAGGTACCAGACGATCAGCGGCAGCGTCGAGGTCAGCTCCTCCTCGGACACCGTGCGGATGATGTGCCGGACCCCGATCGCTTCCGCCGACTCGGCGGCCACGTCGATCTCCGAGTAGCCCTGCCGGTCGAAGCCGGTGGTGAAGGTCATCAGGTCCGGGTTGTGCCGCTTGGCCAGCGCCGCGACCGCGGTGGAGTCGATGCCGCCGGACAGGAACGAGCCGACGGTGACGTCGGCCCGCATGTGCGCGCCGACCGAGTCGTCCATCACCTCGGCGATGCGCCGGTACAGGTCGGTGCGCTCGGCATCGGTGCGCACCGGCTTCGGCAGGAACGCCGGGTGGAAGTAGCGCCGGGTGGTCAGCGGCTCACCGGGGGAGAGGCGGAACCAGGTGCCGGACTCCACCTTCCGGATCGCGGCGTCCATGGTGGCCGGCTCGGGCACGTACTGCAGCACCAGGTAGTGCTGCAGCGCGGCCGGGTCGACCGTCGCGGTCCCGGTGAGCTCGCGCAGGCCCTTGGCCTCGGAGGAGAAGCCGATGCCGTCCGGCAGTTCCGCGACGAACATCGGCTTGATGCCGAACGGGTCACGGGCGCCGGTCAGCACCCGCTGCTCTGTGTCCCAGATCAGGAACGCGAACATGCCGCGCAGCCGGGACACCGCCTCCGGCCCCCAGTGGTGCACGGCCGCGACGATCGCCTCGCCGTCGCCCTCGGTGCGGAAGGTGGTGCCGAACTCCTCGGCGAGTTGCGAGCGCAGCTCCAGGTAGTTGTAGATCTCGCCGTTGAAGACCAGCGCGTAGCGGTCCGGGGACTCCGGCGGCCCCCAGCGCAGCGGCTGGTGCGAGTGCTCGATGTCGATGATGGACAGCCGGTTGAAGCCGAACACCACGTCCGCGTCGTTCCAGGTGCCGGCGTCGTCCGGGCCGCGGTGCCGGGCACAGCGCATGCCCGCCGCGATCGCGTCCACCCGGTCCGCGGCGGTGCCGTTGCCGGAGAGAAAACCCATCAGTCCGCACACGTGTGCCGTCCACCTGTCCTGTTGCTGTTCGCGCCTGACCCACTGCCCGAGCCATCGCCCGGGCCGGCCGGAATCCCGGCCCGGGCCAGTATCCCGGACGCGCCACGCGAACCCGGGCACGTCTCACAGGCGCCTCACCAGCAAATCTTCGACAAGTTGTAGAGAAGTTGTCCGCGACACCCGACCTGGCGGGGCCGGACGGTCCCACGTCGAGTAATCTCACCCCTGTCACCCGCCGCGACAGCCGTGTTCCGTCATGCGTACGCGCCGGGGGACGACGGCACCTGGAAGGTGTCCGTTCCGTACGAGGGAAGGTGCGCGCGTGGCTCGGTCTCGCGGTGCTCGGCGGTGGCCCCTGGCCGTCGCCCTGGTCGTGGCCGGCCTGCTGGCCAGTGGCTGCTCGTCCACCGATCTGCCCCGGTTCGGGTGGCCCGAGGGAGTCACCGAGCAGGCCCGCCGGATGCAGGGTTTCTGGTCCTGGTCGGTGATCGCCGCGCTGGCGATCGGCGTGCTCGTCTGGGCGCTGATGTTCTGGTCGTTCTTCGCGTACCGCAAGAAGAAGAACTCCCCGACGTACCCGAAGCAGACCAAGGAGAACCTCCCGCTGGAGCTGGTCTACACGGCCGTCCCGCTGGTGATGGTCGCGGTCCTCTTCTACTTCACCGTCACCACCGAGAACTTCGTCCTGAAGAAGGACGCGCAGGCCGACGTCACCGTCGACGTCGTGGCACAGAAGTGGGCCTGGGACTTCGGGTACCAGGGCACCGTCGTGGAGAACGTCGGTGGCGAGGTGCACACCATCGGCACCTCCGACGAGGTCCCGATCCTGGTCCTCCCGGTCGGCAAGACCATCGAGTACCACCTGGAGTCGCAGGACGTCATCCACTCGTTCTGGGTGCCGGACTTCCTGTTCAAGCGCGACGTGTTCCCGGATCCCGAGGCGAACGCCACCGACAACGTCTTCCAGAACAAGATCGAGCGGACCGGCGCGTTCGTCGGCCGGTGCGCCGAGCTCTGCGGCACCTACCACTCGGCGATGAACTTCGAGGTCCGTGCGGTCCCGGAGAACATCTACAACCGCTACATCGAGCTGCGCCAGCAGGTCGACCAGGCCACCGGCGCCCCGTACACCGCGGCCGCCGCGCTGATCCAGGTCGGCTCCGAGTTCCCGGAGTGCGGCGACCTGTGCGCCGAGCGGTCCACCACGACCTACCCGCTGGATCCAGACCGTGAGGCCAAGGCCGCGTCGCAGCCGCAGGCAGGGGGAAGCTGATGTCCGGGCACGACGCTCCGACCACCGTTCTCGAGGGCGAGGACCGCGAGATCCCCAAGGAGGGCATGCGGGTCGAGGCCTGGATCTTCCTGGCCCTCACCGTGTTCTTCGCCTTCGCCGCGGTGCTCTACGGCATCCTGGCCGGTGACGTCGAGCCGGTCGGCGTGGTGGCACTGGCACTGACCGCCGGCCTCTCGCTGATCATCGGCACCTTCCTGCTGTTCTCCGCCCGCCGGCTCGACCAGGCGCGGCCCGAGGACGACGATGACGCCGACGTGGCGGACGGGGCCGGCGAGCTCGGCTTCTTCTCGCCCGGCTCCTACTGGCCCTTCGGCATGGCCCTGGCCGCGGCGTTCACCGCGGTGGCCACCGCCTTCCTGCTGGTCTGGCTGATGGTCATCACCATCGGCTTCCTGATGATGGCCATCTGCGGCCTGCTCTTCGAGTACCACCGCCGCCCGCAGAGTCATTGAAAAAGCAGAGTCATTAGATCCTGCTCAGCACGAAAGCCCGGACCCCGCACAGGGTCCGGGCTTTCGTCGTTCGGAGGATCTGAGCTTGCTCAGCGGCCCAGCTCCGGCTGGTCCAGCACCCGCAGCCAGCTGCCGTCGGTCTGCCGGCGCACCACCTGCACCCGGACCCCGCCGCCGTCCTGCGGCGGGGTGGTGGTGAGCGCCAGGTCGCCGGCCGTCAGCGTCGGGCCGGGGGTCTCCTGCTGGAACTCGCGGTCGATCCCCGGGAACGCCTGCTCCCAGAACTTGCGGATCGCGTCCCGGCCGCGTGTCTCCTGACCGGGCGGGAACGCCATCACCGCGTCCGGCTCGTACAGCGCCGCGACGCCGGCGGCGTCTTTCGCGTTCGCCCGCTCGACGAAGAGCCGGGTGATGTCCTCCGGGGTCCGTGCCTGCTCGTGTTCGGTCATGCCTCCAACCTGCTCCTGCGTTGGCCAGAAGTCCAACAGCTGATCCTGATGCTAGCCAGCAGCAGTGGTGATGTCCGGCGTACCGTCCATCCATGGAACTGCACCAGCTGGAGTACCTGACGGCAGTGGTCGACCACGGCACCTTCACCGCTGCGGCCGCCGCGCTGCACGTGAGCCAGTCCGGGGTGAGCGCGCAGATCCGCAAGCTCGAGCATGAGCTCGGCGAGGAGCTGCTGGACCGCACCGGCCTCCGGGTGACGCCGACACATGCCGGGGTCGCGGTGCTGCCGCATGCGCGTGCGGCGCTGGCCGCGGTGGCCGCGGTGCGGGAGGCGATCGGCGAGGTGACCGGTCTGCTGCGCGGCCGGGTGACCGTCGGCATGGTGACGGCCTGTGCGATCCCGGCGCTGTTCGAGGGCTTGCAGCGATTCCGGGCGGCTCACCCGGACGTCGAGATGCGGCTCACCGAGAGCGGTTCCGACGATCTGCTGGCCGGCGTCCGGGACGGCCGCTTCGACGTGGTGCTCACCGGCCTGGCCGGGCCGCCGCCGGCCGACGTGCAGGCGGTCACCGTCGTCGACGACGAGCTGGTGCTGGTCCGTGCCGACGCGGGCCCGGTGCCCGGACCCTGCGGCCTGGCCGACATCGCGGCCGGTCCGCTGGTCACCTTGGTCCCGGGCTCCGGTGTCCGGACCGCCTTCGAGAACGCCTGTGCCGCCGCCGGTCTGCGCCCGGTGGTCGGGCTGGAGGCGGGCAGTCCGGAGGCCGTACTGGCGCTGGTGCGCCGCGGGCTCGGCATCGGCGTGGTCGCCCGCTCGATGGTGGGGGAGGGGACCGGGCTGGCGGTGTCCGAGTTCGACGGTGTTGCCGTGCGGTCGCAGCTGGTGCTGCTCCGCCGCAGTGCCGCCTCGCCGGCGGCGCGGGCGCTGCTGGATGCGCTGACAGCTGCCTTCACCGGGACCGACACAGAAGGGGCCGAGACGCAGCAGGCGGGCGCTCCCTGAGGGAACGCCCGCCTTCTCGCAGCTGATGCGCGGGAGCTACTGCTGTCCGGCCCCGGTGATCTCCGAGTCCGAACCGATCTCCTCGTGGTGGATCTGCCCGGTGGTGTCCTTCGGGGAGATCATGCCGCGGCGGGCCAGTCCGGCGGAGCCGAGCTGGTTCATCCGCTTGGGCACCGGAGCGCCCTGGTAGGCGAGCGGGATCGGGTGGCCGTGGCTGTCCACCGGGCCGAGCGGCTGGTGGATCTCGATGAACTCGCCGTGCGGGAGGCGCCGGATGATGCCGGTCTCCACGCCGTGCTCCAGCACCGCGCGGTCCGCGTGCTGCAGGCCCAGGCACAACCGGTAGGTGATGACGTAGCAGAGCACCGGCAGCACGATCGATCCGATACGGCCGACCCAGGTCATCACGTTGAGCGAGATGTCCAGCTTGAAGGCGAAGAGGTCGTTCGCGCCGTTGATCAGGTTGAGGATGTAGAAGGACAGGAACGCGACACCCAGCGAGGTGCGGACCGGCACGTCGCGCGGGCGCTGCAGCAGGTTGTGCATCGCGTTGTCCTTGGTGAACTTCTTCTCGATCCACGGATACGAGATCACCAGGATCATCAGCACCGTGGCGCCGCCGATCGCGGGGAAGAACACCGCCGGCACCATGTAGTGCCCGAACAGGTTCCGGATCTCCCAGTCCGGCCATATTCGGACCATGCCGTCGAGGAAGCCCATGTAGAAGTCGGGTTGGACGCCGGCCGACACCTGTGACGGGTTGTACGGCCCGAGATTCCAGATGGGGTTGATCTGGAACAACCCGGAGAGCAGGACGATGATGCCGACGACGACGAAGAGGAAGCCACCCCCCTTCGCGGCGAAGGTCGGGAGGACCCGGACGCCGACGACGTTGTTCTCCGTGGCGCGCGGCCCGGGGAACTGGGTGTGCTTCTGGAACCAGACGAGACCGACGTGCACGGCGATCAGCGCCAGGATGATGCCCGGGATCAGCAGGATGTGCAGCGAGTAGAACCGGCCGATGACGATCTCGCCGGGGTAGTCACCGCCGAACACCGCCCAGTGCGCCCAGGTGCCGATGACCGGGATCGACAGGATGAACGCCGACACCGCCCGCAGGCCCGTGCCGGAGAGCAGGTCGTCCGGCAGGGAGTAGCCGAGGAAGCCCTCGGCCATGCCCAGCACCAGCAGCAGGACGCCGATGACCCAGTTCGCCTCACGCGGCTTGCGGAACGCACCCGTGAAAAAGATGCGCATCATGTGCAGCATCATCGACGCGAGGAAGATCAGCGCCGCCCAGTGGTGGATCTGCCGGACCAGCAGGCCGCCGCGCACCTCGAACGAGATGTTCAGCGAGGACTCGAACGCCCGGGACATCGGGACGCCGCGCAGCTTGTCGTACACACCCTGGTAGACGGTCTCGCCCATGGACGCGTCGAAGAACAGCGTCAGGTACACACCGGACAGCAGCAGGATGATGAACGAGTAGATCGCGGCCTCGCCCAGCATGAACGACCAGTGCGTCGGGAAGACCTTGTTCATGGCGGTCCGCAGCGGGCGGGCGCCGTGGTACCGGATGTCCGCGCCGTCCAGTGCGGTCTGCACCAGGCCGCCGGACTTCTTCGTGGTGCGGGTCGTGAGACGGCTCATGACTCCGATCCTTTCGGGTGCGAACCCCACGGACGGCTGCCCTGGTTGGACTCCCAGAAGCCGGGGCCGACCGGCTCGATGAAGTCGCTCTCGGCGATGAGGTACCCCTCGTCGTCGATTCCGATGTGCAGCTGCGGCAGCGGGCGGGTGGCCGGTCCGAAGACCGGGCGGGCACCGTCGAACACGTCGAACTGGGACTGGTGGCACGGGCACAGGATCCGACCGGTCTGCTGTTCGTACAGCGAGACCGGGCAGCCGACGTGCGTGCAGATCTTCGAGTAGGCGTAGATGTCGCCGTACTCGAATCCGTCCTGGCCGTCACGGATCATCACCGTGGCGTCGGAGCGGAGGCGGAACAACATCACCGCGGCGTCGGAGGCCTTCGCGCCTCCGGGGACACCGGGGAAGACGGTGGTGAGCGAGCCGGCCGGGATGTCCTCGGGGCGCACCGGGGTGCCGTCCACCTGGGCCATCCGGACCTTCGTGCCGTCGGCGGCGGGCGCCCACGGGGTGACCCAGAGATCGGACTGGTCGCCCTTCTCCCACGGGTTCTTGATCAGGCCGCCGAGGATCGGCACGGCGGCGGCGATGCCGACCACGCCACCGGCGAGGGCGAGCGAGCCCTTGATCGCCGAGCGGCGCTTGACCATGCCCATCTTGTCGACGGTGTCCATGACCTCGGCGCCCAGCGTCTGCCGGGAGACCTCGTCGGACATGCCCTGGTGCCGCTGCTGCACGGCGACCTCGTGCGGGGCGATCTTCTTCGCCAGCGCGATGATGCCGATGCCGAAGCAGAGCAGGGCCAGACCCAGGGTGAGGCCGATGAGCGGCGTGTAGAGCGCGTAGATGATCTGGTCGTCGCCCGAGTAGGCGTCCTTGTAGCCGGCCGGCCAGACGATGAAGATCACCACGAAGGCGGCACCGAACAGCGCGGTCAGCAGGAACCACTTCGCGACGGAACGCTCGGCGTGCTTGTCCGCGGGGGAGCCCGGGACGTACCGCTCGCCGTACTCGACCAGATCGACACCGTCGAGGGCGGCGCCGTGACGCGCCTTCTCCTCCCGGGTCATCCGGGCGAACTCCTCCTCGGTGATCTCCGGGACGTCGTTCGCGCTCATGCCCGGGATCCCATCCACAGCGTCAGGGCCACGATGGCACCCATACCCACCAGGAAGGCGACCAGACCTTCGGGGGCGGGGCCGAAGCCGCCGAGGGCGTACCCGCCCGGATCGACGGTGGCCTTGTTGTTCTGGACGAAGGCGACGATGGCCGCCTTCTCCTCCGGGGTCAGCTGGGCGTCACCGAACTTGGGCATGTTCTCCGGGCCGGAGAGCATGGCCGCGTAGATCTCCTTGTCGGTGGCCTGGTCCAGGTTCGGGGCGTACTTGCCCTGCGACAGCGCGCCGCCCTGGCCGGTGAAGTTGTGGCACGAGGCGCAGTTCAGCCGGTACAGCTCGCCGCCCTTGGAGACCTCGGCGGTGTCGATCAGCGCGGCCTCCTCGGTCGGCAGCTCGGGGCCGCCGCCCAGGCTCTGCACGTACGCCTCGATCGCCGCGATCTCGGTCTCGTCGAAGAACGGCTCCTTGCGCGGCATCTGCGCCGCGTTCTCCACGGCCGGCATGCGGCCGGTGGCGACCTGGAAGTACACGGCCGCCGAGCCGACACCGATCAGCGACGGGCCGCGGTCCAGCACGCCCTGCAGGTTCGCGCCGTGGCAGGTGATGCAGGAGCTGTCGTACAGCTGCTTGCCCTTGGCGATGGTCTCTGCGTCGACGGAAGCGGCAGCGGCCGCCTCCGGCTGCGGGGCGACGGCGGCGTAGGCGAAGCCCATCGCGGTGAGCGCGAAGAGCAGCGCCAGACCGCCGGTGATCCGGCGCATCGCCTTGGAACGGCGACGGGGCCGGAAGAAGTTTCGCGCTGGTCGGGCGCTCATGCAGGACACCTCGTGATCGGATCGCGGCGGCTGGAACTGGTACTGCTGCTGGAACTGGTACTGCTGCGGCTGGCGGAGCGGATGCGGCTATCTGATGACGTAGATGGTCAGGAACAGGCCGATCCACACGACGTCGACGAAGTGCCAGTAGTACGACACGACGATGGCGCTGGTGGCCTGGGCCGGGGTGAACTTCGACATCTTGGTGCGGGCGATCAGGATGACGAACCCGATCAACCCGCCGATGACGTGCAGGCCGTGGAAGCCGGTGGTCAGGTAGAAGACCGTGCCGTAGGCCGAGGACGAGAGCGTGGTGCCCTCCTCGACCAGGTGCAGGTACTCGAAGGCCTGGCCGCCGACGAAGATCGCGCCCATCACCAGGGTGATCAGGTACCAGCGGCGGAGACCGAAGACGTCTCCGCGCTCGGCGGCGAACACGCCCCACTGGCAGGTGAAGGACGAGGCCACCAGGATGATCGTGAAGGTCAACGCGTAGGGGACGTTGAGCACGGTGTCCGGCGGCGGCCAGCTGCCGGTGGCATTGGTCGCGCGGGCGGTGAAGTAGATGCCGAACAGGCCGGCGAAGAACATCAACTCGCTGGCCAGCCAGACCACCACGCCGACGCTGACCATGTTCGGCCGGTTCAGCGTGTGGATCCGCGAGCTGAAGGCGGGGGGACCCGATCGGTCGGTCGCAGTCGTCACGGAAGGATTATGGACCGCCGAGGTGGCCCGTGTCCCTGCGGGTTGCCCCTGTGATCCGGATCGCGATCACATGGGAACCATCTGTGCAGGTCACGGCTCGAAAAAATCTTCGACAATTTGTCGAAACCGGGGCCTTCGGCGCGCCGTGACGGCCGCCCGGAGCGGGTCCGGGGGTGCGGCCCTACGATCAAGGTCATGAGCAACCCGGTCGTCCTGGTCTACAGCCACCGTCCCGAGGTCCGCGACGCGATCGTCACCGCCGTCGGCCGGCGTCCGGCGGCCGACGTGGGGCGGATCGACTTCCTCGAGGCCGGCACCGTCGCCGAGGTGCTCGCCGCGGTCGAGGACCGCGCGGCGGACGTGCTGATCCTGGACGGCGAGGCGCAGCCGACGGGTGGCATGGGGATCGCCCGGCAGGTGCACATGGAGACCCGCGACCCGGCGCAGGTGCCGCCGATCGTGCTCACCGTCCGGCGGGCCGCCGATCGCTGGTTGGCCACCTGGGCCCGGGTGGACGAGATCCTGGTCCACCCGCTGGACCCGGTGACCGCGGCCGCCGCCGTGGCGGACGTGCTCCGCCGGCTGCCCCAGCGACTCGGCTCGTGACCGGGACCGATCCCGGCGCACCCACCTGGCCCGGTCTGCTGACCCGGCTGCTCAAGAACGAGGACCTCCCCGCGTCCGACACCTCCTGGGTGATGGACCGGGTGATGACGGGCGAGGCCACCCCGGCCCAGATCGCCGGTGTTGCGGTCGCGCTGCGGTGCAAGGGCGAGACGCCGGAGGAGATCGCCGGGTTCGCGGCCTCGATGCTGGCCCACGCCGTCCGGGTGCCGATCGACGCAGGCGTCGCTGCCGTGGACATCGTCGGCACCGGCGGCGACCGGTCCAACACCGTCAACATCTCGACGATGGCGGCCGTGGTGGTCGCAGCAGCCGGTGCCGTGGTGGTCAAGCACGGCAACCGCGCCGCCTCCAGCAAGTGCGGGTCCGCCGACCTGGTCGAGGCACTGGGCATCCCGCTGACCCTGGGGGCTGACGGCGTCGCCGCGACGGTCCGCGAGCTGGGCATCGGCTTCTGCTTCGCACCGGTCTTCCACCCGTCGTTCCGGCACGCCGGACCGCCGCGGCGGGAGCTGGGCGTCCCGACTTTCTTCAACTTCCTCGGCCCGCTGACCAACCCGGCGCAGCCGGGCGCCAGCGCGATCGGCTGCGGGAACGCCGCGATGGCCCCGGTGATGGCCGAGGTGTTCGCCCGGCGCGGCGCGCAGGTGCTGCTGTTCCGCGGCGACGACGGGCTGGACGAGCTGACCACGACCACCACCTCGACGGTGTGGGTGGTCCGCGACGGCGCGGTGACGGCGCAGACGCTGGATCCGGTGGACCTGGGCATCGCCCGGGCCGGGATCGAGGACCTGCGCGGCGGCGACGTGTCGGTGAACCTGGGGGTGGCCCGGGAACTGTTCGCCGGCGCCACCGGACCGGTGCGGGACGCCGTGGTGCTCAACGCCGCCGCGGCGCTGGCTGCGCACGCCGGGCTCACCGGCGATCTGGCCGCCGACCTCGCCGCCGGGGTGAGCCGGGCGGCCGAGGCTCTGGACGACGGCCGCTGCGAGCGCCTGGTGTCCCGGTGGTCGGAGCTGGCCGTCACACTGGCCTGAGCCGGCCCGGGGTCAGGAGCCGATCGAGAAGGCGTCGTCGGTGTCCCGGCCGGAGTAGGACCGGAACGCGATGTGGGTGACGGTGCGGATCACGCCGTCCACCTTCGAGATGTGGCCCGGCACCAGCGCCGCGATCTCCTCGTGACCGGCGGCGGAGGTGATCGCGATCAGGTCGACGTCCCCGGCGCAGGACCACACCTGGTCCACGCCCGGCAGGTCGGCGATCGCCTGGGCCGCTTCCTGGATCCGGTCGGCCTCGACGTCGATCAGCACGATGGCGGTGACCATGGGGCGGCTCCTTCGCGGGTTGTTGTGCCGCTGCAGGGTATCCAGCAGGGGACAGGACGGTTGAACAGGAGCGGGCCGGGCGCCGTAGTCACCGCGAACGTCCCTGCGAACCGGAGGTCGGATGCGGCGAAGAGGTGTGTTGAGGCGGGTCGGCGGTACGTCCGACGGCCCGCGGCTCGAGGACGAGTCGGACCTGCGGGTCGCCTACGACGCGCACGGTCCCGAGCTGTACCGCTTCGCGCTGCGTCAGCTCGGTGACGAGGGTGGTGCGCAGGACGTGGTCCAGGAGGTGTTCCTGCGGGCATGGCGCTCCTCGTCCTCGTTCGACCCCGAGCTGGCCAGCCTGCGGGTGTGGCTGTTCGCGATCGCCCGCAACGTGGTCATCGACGAGGCCCGGCGCGCCGGGGTCCGGCCCTGGCAGCGCACCCTGGCCGCGCCCGACCGCGAGCACGACAACGTCGCCGCCGCTCCCCGGATCGACGACCAGGTGATGGACCGGTGGATCGTCGAGGAGGCGCTGCGCCGGATCAGCCCGGAGCACCGCACCGCGGTGGTCGAGCTGCACCTCCGCGGCCGGCCGCCGACCGAGGTGGCCGCAGAACAAGGGGTCCCGCCCGGGACGCTCCGGAGCAGGTTGTTCTACGGGTTGAAGGCGCTGAGGGTGGCCATGGACGAGATGGGCGTGGAGCTGTGAACGATTCCTCGCACCGCGAGCTGCGTGAACTGCTCGCCTGGTACGCGACCGGCCGGGCCGACGCCGTCGAGACGGCTGCGGTGGAAGCGCATCTCGACGGCTGCCCGGAGTGCCGGGCCGAGCTGGCCGAGCTCCGCGGCACCGTGCGTGCCCTCGACCTCGTCGATGTCAACCGGATCGAGGCGCTACCGGCCCCGCCACCGGAGCTGCGCGAGTCGGTGCTGGAACTCGGCCGGGAGACGTCGTCACCGCGCCGGTCACGGACGCCGCTGCTGCTGGCCGCGGCGGTGGCGGTGCTGCTGGTCGGCGGCGTGCTGGGCTGGGTACTGCGGCCGCAGCCGGAGGTGGTGGCCGGTCCGCCGACCGAGCCGGTCGCGGTCCAGGTCGACCAGGCGTCGCTGAACGCCTCCGCCGAGCTGATCAACCACACCTGGGGCGTGGAGATCCAGCTGACGGCGACCGGTTTCGTGCCGGGGGAGGCCTACCGGGTGCGCATCGTCACCACCGACGGCGACCGGTCCCCGGCCGGCGAGTTCGTCGGGACCGGGTCGAACTCGATGGAGTGCAACCTGAACTCGGCGGTGCTGCGGCCGGATGCGGCCGGTTTCGAGGTGCTCTCGGCCGAGGGTGCCGTGGTGCTCACCTCGACCTTCTGACCGTGCCTGTTGTATGAAAGACCGAGCGGTACAGCATTTCTCACGAAAGTTGAGGAACATCTGAACATCCGGGCGCGGCGCCCGTATCCACTGGTGACAACCGTTCGCCAGCAGGAGGAGTGCAGATGTCCACGAAGCGAGTGACCCGGCTCGGAGCAGCAGCGGCGATGGTCGCGGCCGGTGCGTTGCTGTTCGGGCCGGTCGGCAGCGCCGCCGCGGCCGACGAGGAGGTGGCCGCGCCGGCCACCTTCACCTCGGCCTTCACCGCGATGGCCACCCCCGACATGGTCGTGAACGCCGACAACGTGCCCACCCCGGGCACTGCCGGCGCGATGGGGACCTTCAACTATCGGATCAACAGCGATCTCGAGATCGTCTGCTACGACATCACCGTCACCGGTATCACGACGCCGTACCAGAGCCCGGCCCGGACGGCGACGCACATCCACCAGGGCAACGCCGGCTCGGCCGGCCCGCCGCGGCTGGCGTTCCCGAACCCGGTCGAGCAGGCCGACGGCTCGTTCCGCAGCGAGGGCTGCATGCAGGCGCCGTTCACCACCGGCGTCAAGGACGCGGCGACCGGCGCCGACACCGGTGACGGCTTCAGCCTGAAGCAGATCGAGGCGGATCCGGCCGCGTTCTTCACCGACACCCACACGGCCGCCAACCCGGCCGGCGCGGTCCGCGGCCAGTTGGTCGCGGTGCCGGTGGGCGGCGTCGAGACCGGCGCCGGTGGCACGGCTGTCGCCGATGCCGCGGTCGACGAGAGCGGCTTCCCGGCGCTCCCGCTGGCCGGTGGCCTGGCGCTGATGGCCGGTGTCGCCGTGCTGGTCCGCCGACAGGCCGTCGCCGGCAAGTGACCCTGCGCCGCACCGACGTGCCGCCCCGACGGACCGGCCCCCGCCGGCCCGTCGGGGCGGTGCTGCTCGTCGCCGCCCTCCTGACGCTCGCGGGGTGCGCCGGGACGGCCGACACTGCAGCGACCGCAGTGACCACCGGCACCACGTTCACAGCAACAACACCCGAGGCGACGACATCCTCGACCATCACGCGGTCCCCGAGCCCGTCGTCCGCTCCCAAGCCCTCCCCGACGCCGATCCCGACCCCGACCACCCCGACGCCAACGCCCACCACCCCCACGTCCCAGCCCGGGATCCCGGTGTCCGTGTCCGTCCCGTCCATCGGGATCGACGAGCAGCTCATCGATCTCGGGATCGCGGCGGACGGCACGGCGCAGACACCGGAGGACTACTCGCGGGCGGGCTGGTTCGCCACCGGCGGCCGGCCGGGGCAGTTCGGGCTGCCGACGGTGATCCTCGGGCACGTGGATTCCCTTGACGGGCCGGCGGTGTTCTTCCGGCTCCGGGACACCGCGGTCGGTGACAGCGTGGCGGTGGGCCTGCAGGACGGGCGCACCGCGACCTACACGGTCACCGCCGTCGACCGGTACCCGAAGGACGACTTCCCGACCTTCGCCGTCTACGGTGCCACCCCGACCGACACGCTGCGCCTGGTCACCTGCGGCGGCGAGTTCGACCGGGCGGCCGGCAGCTACCTCGACAACATCGTGGTCACGGCGGTGCGCGCGTAGTCCAGCTCCAGGGCAGTTCAGCTCCAGGGCCGGCGCAGCAGGTCGCTGCGCGCCAGGTGCGCGGCGGCGGCGAACGGCCGCCACCGGCCGGCGGCCCGGGCCGGGCTGGACCAGGGCGCGGTGGTGCGGACCAGCCGGGTGCCCGGGGTCTCCACCCAGCGCAACAGGGTGGTGGTCTCCTCGGCGGAGGCGCCGGGCAGCGGACCGTTGCCCGGCAACGCGGTTTCGGCCGAGGCCTGCAGCAGGTCGACCACCGGCATCGGGTCGATCCCGCGGCGGGCCCGGCCGGACGCGACCAGCCGGCCGAACCGGATCACCACCAGGTCCCAGCCGCCGTGCCCGTCCGGCTGCGCGGCCACCATCTCCTCGATCGCGGCGAAGGCGCCGAGCCGCTGTCGCCGGTCGACGGCGTCGACCAGGGCGGCCAGCCGGTCCCGCACCCGTGCCGCCTGGTCGAAACGTCCCTGCCCGGACAGCCTCTCGAGTTCCTCCCGCAGCCGGGCCAGCACCTCGTCGGAGCTGCCGCGCACCAGGTCGGCGATCCGCGTCGGGTGGCCGGCGTAGTCCTCCGCGGACTCCCGCCCGGCGCACGGCGCGCCGCACTTGTCCAGCTCGGCCAGCGCGCACGGGGTGCCCTTCGGGGTGCGCGACAGCCGGACCGAGCAGCGCCGGATCCGGACCACCTCCTGCAGCGCCTCGACGGCGTTCTGCGCGGCCTGCCGGGTGCCGAACGGCCCGAGGCACACCGACTCCACCAGCGGCGGGGTGGAGACCACGGAGAGCCGGGGGAACGTCTCCCGGGTCAGTACCACCCAGCTCACCTTGTCGGGCATCCGGGAGCGCTTGTTGTACGGCGGCAGGTGGGCGGCGATCAGCCGCTGCTCGCGGACGTTCGCCTCCAATCCGTGCGCACACACCACATGGTCGACCCGGACGGCCAGCGTCAGCATCTGCTTGATCCGGCCACGCAGCTCACCGGCGCCGAAGTACGACCGCACCCGGCGCCGCAGGTTCTTCGACGTGCCGACGTAGAGCACCTCGTCCGAGGGCCCGCGGAACAGGTAGACCCCGGGGGCCTGCGGCAGGTGGTCGGCGAGGTGCCGTTTGCGGCGCTGGGCCGGTCGGACGTCCCGGCCCAGCTCCTGCAGTTCGGCCAGGCTCTGCACGCCGAGGCCGCCGAGCCGCTCGAACAGCGCGTGCAGCACGTCCACCGTGGCCCGCGCGTCGTGCAACGCCCGGTGGTCGGGTGTGGTCCGGGCGCCGAACAGCCGGGCCAGCGCTCCCAGCCGCAGGCTCGGCGCCTCGTCCTTCGACAGCGCGCGCCGGGCCAGCAGCACCGTGTCCAGCACGGCGTTGCCGGGCCAGGGCAGCCCCTGGCGGGCGCACGCCGCCTTCAGGAAGCCGATGTCGAACCGGGCGTTGTGCGCGACCAGCACGGTGCCGCGGGTGAACTCGAGGAACGCCGGCAGCACGGCGTCGATCCGCGGCGCATCCATCACCATCGCGTCGGAGATGCCGGTGAGCATGGTGATCTGCGGCGGGATCGCCCGGCCGGGGTCGACCAGGGTGGCGAACTCGCCCAGCACCTCGCCGCCGCGCACCTTGACGGCGCCGATCTCGGTGATCATCTCGGTCACCGCGGAACCGCCCGTCGTCTCCAGATCGACCACCACGAAGGTGATCTCGCGCAACGGGTCGTCGAGCTCGTCGAACGAGGCCTGGACCTCGATGTCACGGACGGGACTGATGGGACTCACGGGGCGGACGGTAGGGGAGGGCACCGACAGTGCACCCGGACGGCCGCCGGACGTGTTGAATCGTCGGCATGGAACCGGCCGACCTGCCCGAGCTGACGGCGCTGCCCGCCGCGGTGCGCGGTCGGCTGCTGGAGCTGGCCGCCGGGGCGCTCGACGGGCTGCCGCCCGCGCAGATGCCGGCATCGCTGGCCCGGGTCGCCCGGTTCACCCCGGGCAAGCGCGCCCGGCTCGGCGCGGTCCCGCTGGCCGAGGCGCTGCAGTCCGACGCCGCCTTCCGGGCCGCGGTCGCCCAGGCCGGAGCGGGTGTCACCGACCCGGCCGATCCGGTGGACCTGGCGGCCGGCGCCTACCTGCAGAAGCTGCCCGATCTGGCCGAGCGGCTGGCCGCGGTTCCGGCCACCACCGATGCCGCCGGCCGGGATCCGCACGAGTGGCCGCGTCGGGTGCGCCGGTTGGAACGCGAACTGTCGGCCGTCTCCGCCGAGCGGGACCGGCTGGTGGCGGCGCGGACCGGCACCGAGACCCAGGAGCAGGCACTGGACCGGCTGCGGCAGCGCCTGCGGGACCAGGGCACCCGGCTGCGGACGGCCGAGGACACCGTCGCGGCGCTGCAGCAGCAGCTGGCCGCATCCGCCGCGGCGACCGCCGCCGGACTGGAGACCGCCCGCGCCGAGGCCGACAGCTGGGAGAAGCGGGCGAAGCAGGCCGCCGACCGCGCGGACCGCGCGGAGCAGGCGCTGGGCCGCGCCCGGGAGGCGGGCCGGGACGACCGGGCCGCCGCCGATCGCCGGCTCGACCTGCTGCTGACCACCCTCGAGGGGGCGGCCGGCGGACTGCGCCGGGAGTGGAACCTGCTCGGCGGGGGCGCGGACCCGGCGGATGTCGTCGGCCGCGACCTGGGTGTCGGTGCACCCGCTGCGGAGACCACCGCGGATCCCGGGCGGCTGCTGCGCTGGCTCGGTCTGCCGGCGGCGCACCTGATCGTCGACGGCTACAACGTCACCAAGTCCGGCTACCCGGACCTGACCCTGGTGCAGCAGCGGGAACGTCTGGTCCGGTCCGCCGGGGCGCTGGCTGCGCGCACCGGTGCCGAGGTCACCGTGGTGTTCGACGGGGCCGCGGTCACCGTGCCGCAGATGCCGGGACGCCGTGTGCGCGTGCTGTTCTCGCCGCCCGGGGTGCTTGCCGACGACGTGGTGCGCGACCTCGCCGCGGCCGAACCGGCCGGCCGGGTGGTGGTGGTGATCAGTTCGGACCGCGAGGTGATGGACGGTGCCCGCGCGCGGGGTGCCCGCACGGCCGGCGCGCCGGTGCTGCTGGCCCTGCTGACCTGACCGGACGGCGCGGGAACCGGCACTGTCGGTGCCCGTTCCTACCCTCGGCCGCATCCACCCGGACCCGCCGGGCGGGGAGGTCCAGGAGGTCAGATGCACATCGATTGCGATCGCTGCGAGGTCCGCGGCCGCGCCTGTTCCGGCTGCGTCATCACGGTGCTGCTGGGTGCCCCGCCGGAGGGGGTCGAGTGGGACGAGAACGAGCGTGCCGCCATCGGGGTGCTGGCCGAGTCCGGCCTGGTCCCGCCGCTGCGGCTCGTCACACCGATGCCGTCCCGGGGGTGGGAGGAAACTGCGTGAAACTTCATGAGGTCGGTCACACCGAAGCAACGTCGCCGCACGCCGGACGGGGAAGTGCATGCGTCCGCACGAAATGTCCGTTCCGCCGGGTGGCCCTTCCCGTGTCCTTCTCGTAATCTGATCGAGACCTTCGGCAGTGGGCAACCAGGTCCGGTTGCCCCGGAGGTCACCGCCGAGTCGACACAGCCCGCCGCCATGATCACCTGGTCGGTGGGGTCGAGCCGGGGAACCAGGTACGTGGGGTGAATCCCCGCCACCGTCCGTCGTGCCGCTTCGTGCGGCGCTGTCCGGCCGGCGCGGGGGTAGGGCAACTTCCGGCCCGAATCCGTCAGCTCACCCGGTAGGCGGCGCATCAGGGAAGAAAGGCACTTCGTCTGTGGCGACGCCAGGCCGCAAGGTCCGCCAGCACCATCCCCGCACCGGAGCACTGCGCACCGCCGCCGCGATCGCACTGCTGTCCGTGCTGGGCGCCCTCGCCGCACCCGCGGCCTCCGCCGTGCCGGTGACCGACGAGCCCACCAACTCCGCGGAGCCCACCAACTCCTCGGAGGCGCAGCAGGCCTGGGAGGTCGCGTCCCGCCAGGCGGAGATCGCGTCCGAGGCGCTCAACGGTGCCCGCGAGGAGCAGAAGCGCGCCGACGCCACCGCCACCGCTGCCGCCACCGCGCTGACCACGGCCACCGCCGCCGCGGCCACCGCCAAGGCCGATGCCGCCTCCGCCGCCGCCGCGGTCGTCGACTACCAGACGCAGCTCGACCAGTTCGCCAGCGCCAGCTTCCGCGGCGCCAGCACCGGCACCATGTCGTTGATCCTCACCGCGGACAACGCCGACGACTTCCTGGAGCAGGCCACCTCCCTCGAGCAGGTCGCCGCCGACAACCGCACCGTGATGCAGACCGCGCTGGCCGCGAAGCAGAAGGCCGCGCAGGCCTCCGTCGCCGCCGTGTCCGCCCAGCAGAGCGCCGCCACCGCGAGCGAGACTGCGGCGACCGCGAAGAAGGAGGCGGACGCCGCCGCCGCGACCGCCGCCACCCGCAAGACCTCGCTGGACGCCGCCGCCGCGAAGTACCGGACCTTGTACAACCGGCTGTCCGCGGTGGAGCAGGCCGCCATGCTGAGCATGGCCCAGGCCTCGCAGGCCGCCGCCGGCATCGCCAGCGTGGAGCCGGTCGGCGACGCCGCCGGCCAGAAGGCCGCGGCCGCGGCGATCACCAAGATCGGCGGCGGCTACTGCTACGCCTGCGACGGTCCCGAGTCCTACGACTGCTCCGGCCTGACCAAGTGGGCGTGGGCGACCGCCGGCATCGACATCCCCCGCGTCAGCTACGAGCAGGCCAACTACCCGGAGGTCCCGCTGGACCAGCTGCAACCGGGCGACCTCGTCACCTACTACTCGCCCGTGTCGCACGTCGCGATCTACGTCGGGTACGGCATGGTGGTCAGCGCGGCCGACGAATCGCTGGGCATCATCTACGTGCCCGTCGAGAAGGGCGGCCCGAACGCCACCGGCCACCGGGTGCCGCGCGGCTAGAGCAGAGTGCAGAGGGGGTGCGGCCGTGCGTCGCACCCTGCTCGTCACCAACGACTTCCCGCCGCGCACCGGCGGCATCCAGTCCTACGTGCACGCACTCGCCGTGCGGTTGCCCGCCGACGACCTGGTCGTCTACGCGCCGGCCTGGGACGGCGCCGCGGAGTTCGACGCCGCGCAGCCGTTTCGGGTGGTCCGGCACCCCACCTCGCTGATGCTGCCGGTACCGACCGTGGCGCGCCGGGCCCGGGCCCTCGTGCAGGAGCACCGGCTGGACGCCGTCTGGTTCGGCGCCGCCGCGCCGCTGGCCCTGCTCACCCCGGCGCTGCGCCGGGCCGGTGTCCGGCGCGCGGTGGCCAGCACCCACGGGCACGAGGTGGGCTGGTCGATGCTGCCGGGATCCCGGCAGGCGCTGTGCCGGATCGGCGGCACCGTCGACGTGATCACCTTCGTCAGCCGGTACGCCCGCGGCCGGATCGCCGCCGCCCTCGGCCCGATGGCACGGCTGGAATACCTGCCGCCCGGGGTCTCGCCGGACTTCCGGCCGGACCCGGCCGGCCGCGCGGACGTCCGCGGGCGGCTCGGCCTCGGCGATAGGCCGGTGGTCTCCTGCATCTCCCGGTTGGTCGCCCGCAAGGGCCAGGACATGCTGATCCGCAGCTGGCCGCAGGTGGTGGCCCGGCACCCGGACGCGGTGCTGCTGATCGTCGGCGACGGCTCCGACGCCGCCCGACTGCACCGGCTCGCCGCGGACTCACCGGTCGCCGGGTCGATCCGGATGACCGGCCGCGCTCCGGACGGCGAGCTCGCCGCGCACTACGCGGCGGCCGACGTCTTCGCGATGCCCTGCCGAACCAGGGGAGGCGGGCTCGACGTCGAGGGTCTGGGCATCGTGTTCCTGGAGGCCGCCGCGGTCGGTCTGCCGGTGATCGCCGGTGACTCCGGCGGCGCACCGGAGGCGGTGCAGGACGGCCGCACCGGCACCGTGGTCGACGGCCGGGACGCCGACGCCGTCGCCGCTGCCGTCGTCGAACTGCTCAACGACCCGGCGCTGCGCGCCCGCTACGGCGAGGCCGGCCGGCGCTGGGTCCGGCAGGACTGGACCTGGGACCGTTCCGCGGAGCGGCTGGCCGACCTGCTGTCCCGCTGACAGCCCGCCGCACGCCGCCGGTTACCGTGGCCGGGTGCGGATCAGCTTCGTGTCCGACATCCACGGGAACATCGAGGCCCTGGCCAGGGTCGCGGCGCAGGCCGAGCAGCTGGTCGTGCTGGGGGACCTGCTGGACTACGTCGACTACCACGACCACGGCAACGGCATCCTGGGCCAGGTGTTCGGGGCGGACCGGGTCCGGCCGTTCGCCCGGCTCCGCAGTTCCGGCGACTTCCTCGGCCTGCGTGACTACAACCGCTCGCTGTGGGCCACCGTCAGCGACCCGGTGTCGGTGCTCAGCGAGGTGGTGGCCGTCCGCTACCAGCAGGTGCTGGAGGCCGTCGGGCCGGACACATTGCTGACCCTGGGCAACGTCGACGTGGCGGCGGTGTGGAACGAGATCGCCGGCGACCGGCTGCCCTACCTGGACGGTGCGGTGGTCTCCGTCGGCGGCCTGGACCTGGGCTTCGTGGCCGGCGGGTCGACCCGGACCGGCATCCCGGTCCGTGCCCCGGATCCGGTCTGGCAGCCGCTGGTCCGGCCCGGGGACGAGTACCTGGCGACGGTGCGCGACCTGGGCCCGGTGGACGTGCTGTGCTCGCACGTGCCGCCGCAGATCCCGTCGTTGCGGTACGACGTGGTGCCGGCCCGGATGGAGATGTTCGGCCCTGGCCTGCGCGAGTACATCGACGAGCACCATCCGAGGTGGGCGCTCTTCGGGCACGTGCACCAGCCGCTGGCCCGGCGGCTGCGGGTGGGCCGCACCGAGTGCGTCAACGTCGGTCACTTCCAGCGCTTCCCGGTGCCTTTCGTGCTGGAGGTCTGAGCCGGAGCGACTAACCTTCCGGACATGGCCGACTCCTCCACCCAGTCGCTGACGATGGACGCGGCACCCGCGGACATCATGGCCACCATCGCCGACTTCCCGGCCTACCCCGACTGGACCGGGGCGGTGAAGCAGGTGGAGATCACCGAGCCCGGCAGCGACGGCCGGGCCCGCCGGGTGAAGTTCGGGCTGGACGCCGGAATGATCAAGGACACCTACGAGCTCGAGTACACCTGGGCGGCGGACGGGCTCTCGGTCTCCTGGGACCTGGTGTCCGGTCAGATGCAGAAGTCGCAGCACGGCAGCTACGTGCTGGCCCCGCAGGGCGGGCGCACCGAGGTCACCTACACGTTGTCGGTCCAGCTGACCGTGCCGCTGATCGGGGTGCTGCGCCGCAAGGCCGAGCGGACGATCATGGACACCGCGCTCAAAGAGCTCCGCAAGCGCGTCGAGCAGGCCTGAGTGGGGGGCACGACGGCGCCCCGGGTGGTCCTGCACACCGGCAAGGGCGGTGTGGGCAAGTCGACGGTCGCGGCCATGACGGCGGTCGCCGCCGCCGGCCACGGGCACCGGGTGCTGCTGCTGTCCACCGATCCCGCGCACTCCGCCGCCGACGTGCTGGACCTGCCGCTGCGGGCGGACCCGACCCCGGTGCCCGGCGTGCCCGGGTTGTGCGCCGCCCAGGTGGACGTGCGGGGCCGGTTCGAGCAGGCCTGGTCCGCCGTCCGCGGATACCTGGTCGGAGTCCTTGCGGCACAGGGGATCGGCGAGGTACAGGCCGACGAGCTCACCGTCGTCCCGGGTGCCGAGGAGGTGGTCGCGCTGCTGGAGCTGAAGCGCCACCTGGACTCCGGCGAGCACGACCTGGTGGTCGTCGACTGTGCGCCCACCGGTGAGACGCTCCGGCTGCTCGCCGTCCCGGAGACGCTGGCGTTCTACGGGTCCCGGCTGCTCGGCGGCCCGGCCCGGCTGCTGCGCGGACTGGCCGCGGGCCTGGCCGGGCTCACCGGCGGCAGCCGGTCCGGCCCGTCCGGTGAGGTCCGCGATGCGCTGGCCGACCTGCTGGGCGACCTCGCCGCCGTGCGCGACCTGCTGACCGATGCGGCGCGCGGGGCCACCCGGATCGTGCTCACCCCGGAGCGGGTGGTGGTCGCGGAAGCGCGGCGGCTGCGGACCGCGCTGGCCCTGCACGGCTACCCGGTCGACGGGATCGTGGTCAACCGGGTGCTGCCCGACGGGCCGCACGGGGAGCTGGTCAGCGGCTGGCAGCGGTCGCAGGCCGCCGGTCTGGAGCAGGTCACCGAGTCCTTCGCCGATCTCCCGCAGCACCGGGTGCCGTGGGCCGCCGCCGAACCCGTGGGCGTACCGGCCCTGACAGCGCTGGCCGCACAGGTCTTCGCCGGTGAGGATCCCGCCGCACCCCGTGCCACCGCCCCGGGCCCGCGCACGACCGAGGCCCCGGGCGGCTGGGAGCTGCGCTGGTCCCTGCCGCTGGCCGAGCGCGGTCAGGTCCACCTGGGCCGGTCCGGCGACGACCTGGTGGTGACGGTCGGCCCGCACCGCCGGCGGCTCACCCTGCCGTCGCTGCTGCAGCGCTGCCGGACCGACGGTGCCCGCTTCGAGGGCGACGACCTGGTGGTGCGTTTCGTGCCGGATCCCGAGCGGTGGCCGGAGGCCCTGGCGCCGGTGGCGGAGATGGTGGCCGGCCGATGACCGCGCATCACCACCCGGTGGCCGGCCTGACCACCGAGGCCGGCCTGCTGCTCGACGCCGTCTCGGCCAGGCTGGACCAGGCCCGGGAGCGCCGGCAGGCCGACGCTCCCGAGCCCACGCCGCCGTGCCCCGAGTGCGGGCGGACGGGCGACGGGCCCTCGTGCACCACCGGCTGTCCGTGGTGCGCCCTGCTGGCGGTGGCCCGCGGCGAGCGGCCGGAGGTGTCCGACGCCCTGCTGGACGCCGCGGTGACCGCGGTCGGCGCGCTGCGCCGGCTGCTGGACGCCGCCGGAACACCCCGGACCGGGCCCACCACCGCCCCCGCCCCCCAGGACCCCACCACCACCGGACTGCAACGGATCGACATCGAGTGAGCACCCAGAACGCCTCTTACACCATCGGTCTCGACATCGGCGGTACCTCCGTCCGGGCCGCCGTGGTCGATGCCGACTGCCGCATCGTGGATTCCCGCCACGCCCCGACCCCGCACACCGTCGAGGAGACCGAGAAGGTCTTCGCGGAGCTGATCCTCGACCTCGCGTCGGTGCACCCGGTGCGCGCGGTCGGCCTCGCGGTCGCCGGGTTCGTCACCGCCGACCGCACCGCGGTGATGTTCGCGCCGCACCTGGCCTGGCGTGGCGACCCTGTGCCGCAACGCATCTCGGACCTGGTCGGGATGCCGGTGGTGATGGACCACGACGTGAACAGCGCCGCCTGGGCGGAGTACCGCCGGGGTTCGGCCCGCTCGGCCTCCATCGCGCTGCTGGTGGCGATCGGCACCGGGATCGGCGCCGGGCTGATCGTCGACGGCGAGATCTACCGCGGCGCCCACGGTGTCGCGCCCGAGCTGGGCCACCTGGTGCTGGTGCCGGGCGGCCGGCCGTGCCCGTGCGGGAAGCGTGGCTGCTGGGAGCGCTACTGCTCGGGGACCGGGCTGGCCGACACCGCGCGGGAGATGATCGCGGCCGACCACAAGCCGGGGCTGTTGGACATCGGTGATCCGGCGGACCTGACCGGCGCCATGGTGGCCAAGGCCGCGTCGGCGGGGGACCAGCTGGCGTTGCGTGCCCTGGCCGACCTCGGCACCTGGCTGGGCCGTGGCCTGGCGATGGCGGCCGACGTGCTCGATCCCGAGGTGATCGTGATCGGCGGTGGCGTGGTGGGCTCCTCGGAGTACTTCCTGCCGCAGGCCGTGGCCGAGATGCGGGCGATGATCACCGGCGGTGCCCACCGCCCGGAGCCGCGGGTGGAGCTCGCCACCTTCGGCGGATCCGCCGGCATCATCGGCGCCGCGCTGCGGGCCGCCGAGCTGTAGGGCGTCAGACCTCGGCGCCGTCGTCCCAGCCGTCCCGCCGGTGCCGCAGCCCGGCGATCATGAGGGCGAAACCACCGGCCAGCGCCGAGAGCCCGAGGATCAGCACCACTTCCGGTGCGACCGAGAGCAGTCCCGGCCACACCATGATCACGATCCCCAGGGTCATCAGCAGGGCGGACAGCACGGTGCGCCGCTTCGGTCGGGGGATCGGCGGTGGTTCCGGCGGGTCGTAGTGCTCGGTGTCGGCGTCCAGCTCGGCCTGGTGTCGGGCCTGCTCGGCCTGGAAGGCCTCGAGCTCGGCGGCCCGCTCCATCCGGCGCAGCTCGCGCCGGCGCTCCCGGTCGCTCACCTGCTCCTCGCGCCGGTCGCGCGCCGCTTCCGCGGCAGCGGCGTCCAGTTCGTCCGGGGTCACCGTCCGGGAGTCGGCCACCTGCGAGTTCACCTGCGAATCACGGAAGCTGCGCAGCTCCTGCGGCGGGCCCCAGGCGGCGATGATCTCGGCGAACCGTGCGTCGACCTCGGCGTTGCTGGCACCGTCCAGCGGATCCCGGTTCGGGCTCGTCACTCCGTCACCCCGCTCACCGCGACGCCACTGATCCGGCGGGTGAAGTCGACCGCCGACGCGGTGATCAACGCCGCGTCGTGGTCCAACGTCGCGACATGGCGGCTGTGTTCCAGCCAGACCTCGGTGACGTCGGTGGAGGACACCCCGGACAGCACGATCGCGGAGTTCTCCGGTTCGACGACGTTGTCCGTCCGGGAGTGCAGCAGCAGCAACGGCGCCCGCACCTCGGACAGGTCGGCGCGGACCGTGGCCCAGCCGCGGCGCAGGCTGTCCAGCGCCGTCAGCGGGGTCCGTGGGTAGGCGCCCTCGGTCACGCCCTCCTTGGCAATGTCGTCGCCGATCGCGGCGACCGACGGCAGCACCCGCTTGAGCAGCGGCAGGATCCGCATCTCCCGGCGCAGCGACATCACCGACGGGTTGACCAGCACCAGGCCGTCCACGGTGCCGGGGTGCAGCTCGGCCAGCCGCAGTGCGAGAGTGCCGCCCATCGACAGCCCGCCGACCACCACGGTGTCGCAGCGTTCGGCCAACTCGGCCAGCGAGGTGGTGACGGCGGCCAGCCAGTCGTCGAAGGTGGTGCGGTTCATGTCCTGCCAGCGGGTGCCGTGACCGGGCAGCAGCGGCACCCGGACGGTGAACCCGGCGTCGACGGCCGCCGCGCTCCACAGATGCAGCGACCGCGGGCTGCCGGTGAAACCGTGGCACAGCAGCACGCCGGTCGGCCCGCCGTCGACGCGCACCGGGGCACCCGGATCGGCGGGACGTTCGGCGCTCACCCCACCATGTTCGCACGTGCGACGCGTCGGCAGAGGTGTCGACCGCAACACCCGTCGGGGTACGGTGTGGGGCGGTGCCGTGGTCTTCCGCCGCCGTGGACGGACATGACCTGGAAGGACGGGGAGTCGAGTGCTCTACTACCTCTTCAAGTTCGTGCTGATCGGGCCGGTGTTGCGGCTGTTCTTCCCGACGAAGGTGGTCGGAGTGGAAAACTTGCCCGAGTCCGGCGGCGTCATCCTGGTCGGCAACCACGTCTCCGTCGCCGATTCCTTCTTCACCCCTCTGCACCTCCCGCGCAAGGTCTCGTACCTGGCCAAGAGCGAGTACTTCACGGAGAAGGGTCTCAAGGGCAGGTTGAAGAAGTGGTTCTTCACCGGGGCCGGCCAGGTGCCGATCGACCGGGGCGGCGCCTCGGCCGCGCGCGACGCCCTGGACACCGGTATCCGGCTGCTGAACAAGGGTCAGGTCATCGGCGTCTATCCCGAGGGCACCCGCTCGCCGGACGGCCGGCTGTACAAGGGCAAGACCGGGTTCGCCCGGATGGCCCTCGAGGCGCGGGTGCCGGTGGTGCCGGTGATCATGCTCGGCACCGACAAGGTGAACCCGATCGGTTCGAAGATGTGGCGCCCGGGCCGGATCCAGATGATCGTCGGTCGCCCGCTGGACTTCTCCCGCTACGAGGGGATGGCCGGTGACCGGTTCGTCGAGCGGTCGATGACCGACGAGGTCATGTACCGGATCATGGAGCTGTCCGGCCAGGAGTACGTCGACGTCTACGCGGCGAAGGTCAAGGCGGACCTGGACGCGGCGAAGGGCAAGCCGGCCCTGGTGGAGGGCCGCGGCCCCGGCACCGTCACCCGGCTCCCTGGCACCAAGGCCGGCTGACCGGTGGTCCGGCCCGCTCCCACCGGGCCGGTCGCCCGGTACTTCTACGACTGCGAGTTCATCGAGGACGGCCGCACCATCGAGTTGATCTCGATCGGGGTGGTCGCCGAGGACGGCCGCGAGTTCTACGCGATCTCCACCGCTTTCGACCCGAACCGGGCCGGGACCTGGGTGCGCAAGCACGTCCTGGACAAACTGCCCGGACCGGCCGACCGGTCCTGGCGCAGCCGCGAACGGATCCGCGACGACCTGGCCGCGTTCCTGCTCGCCCCGAAGCTGCCGGTCGAGCTGTGGGCCTGGTACGGCGCCTACGACCACGTGGCGCTCGCCCAGCTGTGGGGCGCCATGCCGGCACTGCCGCGGGAGATCCCGCGGCTGACCCGGGAGATCCGCCAGCACTGGGAGGCGGCCGGCTGCCCGCCGATCCCGGAGCCGGGCCGCGACCGGCACGACGCGCTGGCCGACGCCCGGCTCGGCCGGGACCGCTGGATGGTCGCCGAGAAGACGCTGCAGGCATACCCGACCCCGCGCTGACGTTTGCACCGTGGTCGAGCACCACCCCGAGACGAAATAGGCTGATCACGTGAACTGGACTGTCGACATCCCCACCGAGGAATGGCCGGACCTGCCGCCCCTGCCCGCGCAGCTGCGCGAGCGTCTGGACGCGGCCCTCTCCCTCCCCGCCGCGCAGCAGCCGAACTGGCCGGACGGAGCGCAGGTCGCCGCGGTCCGCCGGGTCCTCGAGGCCGTGCCGCCGATCACCGTCCCGCGCGAGGTCGACCGGCTGCACGACCAACTGGCGCAGGTGGCGCGCGGCGAGGCGTTCCTGCTGCAGGGCGGCGACTGCGCCGAGACCTTCGCGGCCAACACCGAACCGCACATCCGGGCCAACATCCGGACGCTGCTGCAGATGGCCGTCGTGCTGACCTACGGCTCGTCGATGCCGGTGGTGAAGGTGGCCCGGATCGCCGGCCAGTACGCCAAGCCCCGGTCCTCCGACACCGACGCGCTGGGCCTGCCGTCCTACCGCGGCGACATCATCAACTCGCTGTCCACCACCCCGGAGGCGCGGGTCGCCGACCCGGGCCGCATGGTGCGGGCGTACGCCAACGCCTCGGCCGCGATGAACCTGGTGCGATCGGTCACCGGCGCCGGCATGGGCGACCTGGCCTCCGTGCACGAGTGGAACCAGGAGTTCGTCCGGACCTCCCGGGCCGGCGAGCGCTACGAGCGGGTGGCGGCCGAGATCGACCGTGCGATGCGGTTCATGGCCGCCTGCGGCGTCGACTCGCACACCCTGCACTCGGTGGAGATCTTCGCCTCGCACGAGGCGCTGCTGCTCGACTACGAGCGCGCCATGCTGCGGCTGGACGAGACCGGTGACGAGTCGAAGCTGTACGACCTGTCCGGCCACTTCCTGTGGATCGGCGAGCGCACCCGCCAGCTCGACCACGCGCACATCGCGTTCGCCGAGATCATGGCGAACCCGATCGGCCTGAAGATCGGCCCGTCGACGACTCCCGAGATGGCGGTGGAGTACGTCGAGCGGCTCGACCCGCACAACACCCCGGGACGACTGACGCTGATCTCCCGCATGGGCAACGGCAAGGTGCGCGACACCCTGCCGGCCATCGTTGAGAAGGTCGAGGCCACCGGGCACCGGATCATCTGGCAGTGCGACCCGATGCACGGCAACACCCACGAGGCGTCCACCGGCTACAAGACCCGGCACTTCGACCGGATCGTGGACGAGGTGCAGGGCTTCTTCGAGGTGCACCGCGAGCTCGGCACCCACCCGGGCGGCGTGCACGTGGAGCTGACCGGCGAGGACGTCACCGAGTGCCTCGGCGGCGCGCAGGAGATCAGCGACGAGGACCTGGAGTCCCGCTACGAGACCGCCTGCGACCCGCGGCTGAACACCCAGCAGTCGCTGGAGCTGGCCTTCCTGATCGCGGAGATGCTCCGCAACTGAGCTGGTTCTGTGCTGGTTCCGGCCGGTCCGGGCCGGGGTCAGGGGAACACGCCCAGGGCGATCTGCCGCCCGGGCTCGACCCTGGTCCCGGCCTCCGGTGACTGGTCGATGACGCTGGCGAAGCCGGCGCCGATCACCGCGGAGACGGTGACGTCCAGGCCGAGGGCCCGCAGCTGCTCGCTCGCCTCGTCCAGGCTGCGGCCGGTCACCTCCGGGACGGTCACCGAGTTGGACAGGTGCAGGGTGATGGCCGGCGCGGCCGGGTCGATCCGGGTGCCGACCGCCGGGGCGGTGCCGGAGACCAGACCGCCGTCCACCGCCGGGTCGTAGACGGCGTCGCCGAGGGTCACCTCGAAGCCCTCGCCGGTCAGCAGGTCCCGGGCGGCCTGTTCGTCCAGGCCGGACGTGGCCGGCACGGTCAGTGAGTCGGCGATGACCAGGGACGCGGTGCCGCCGCGGCCGGTCGAGGTACCGGCCGGCGGATCGGTGCCGAGCACCGTGCCGGGGTCGTGGTACGTGTCGAACCGCTTGATCTCCGGGCCCACCTGCAGTCCGGCGGCGAGCAGCGCATTGGTCGCGTCCTCGACGGATTTGTCGGCCACCGGCGGGATCTCGACCGGCTGCGGGCCGGCCGACCGGATGAGCGTGACGCCGGAGCCGAGTGCGAGCGGGGTGCCGCCGGCCGGGTCGGTGCGCAGCACGGTGCCGGTCGGCACGGTGTCGTCGTACTCCGCCGGGGCGGCTGCTGCGGTCTTCAGACCGACCTGTCGGATCGCCGCCGAGGCCTCCACCACGCTGGTGCCGGGCGCGATCTGCGGGACCTTCGGCCTGCCGGTGGACACCACCAGGCTCACCTCGCTGCCGCGCAGCTGCCGGGTGCCGGCCTGCGGGTCGCTGGTGGCGACGAGCCCGCTGCGCACCCCGTCGTCCGGGGCGGTGCGCACCGCGGGGATCAGGCCGGCGGACCGGACCACCGACTCGGCGTCCACCCGGTCCAGCCCGACGGTGACCGGCATGGTGGCCCAGCGGCCGCTGCCCAGCCACCAGCCGCCGATGGCCGCGGCGGTGCCGAGCAGCAGCAGGACGATGATCGCGATCAGCCATCGCCGGAATCCGCGGCCCCGTGTCGGCCGCCGGGTCGCCGGCGCGGTCACCGCGTCGGTGGGCCGGGCGCTCGCGTCGGGGAGGTGCGCCGTGGCCGGCCCCTCCGCCGGCACCATCCGGGTACCACCCGGACCGACCGCGGCGGGCTGCTCGGTGGCCCGCTGCACCGCCGGCACCGGCAGTCGTGGCAGCTCGATGCCCAGGTGCGCGCGGACGGACCGGAGGGCCGACAGGAACTGCCCGGCGTCGCGGGGCCGGGCGTCCGGCTCGCGGCGGGTGGCCGCCAGCAGCAGGTCCTCCAGCTCGACCGGGACGTCCGCGTTGATCTCGCCGACCGGCGGCACGTCGGAGTGCACGTGCTGGTAGGCCACGCCGATCGGGTTGTCGCCGGAGTAGGGCGGGTGCCCGGTGAGCATCTCCCAGGCCACGATCCCGGCGGCGTAGACGTCGGACCGCGGATCGCTGGCGCCGGTCGAGACCTGCTCGGGGGACAGGTAGGCGACCGTGCCGAGGATGACGTCACCGGTGGCGAAGGTGGCCGAGCTGACCGCGCGGACCAGGCCGAAGTCGGCGACCTTGACCTCGCCGCGGCTGTTGATCAGCACGTTCTCCGGCTTGACGTCGCGGTGCACCAGTCCGGCGTCGTGGGCGGCGCCGAGCGCGGCGAGCAGCGGCTCCAGTATGCCGATCACCACCGGCACCGGCAGCGGACCGCGTTCCCGCAGCAGCTCGCGCAGGGTGCCGCCGTCGACGAGTTCCATCACCAGGTAGACGAGTTCGCCCTCGCGACCCTGGTCGAAGACCTGCACGACGCCGCGGTGGTGCACGCCGGCGGCCAGTCGTGCCTCGCGCTCGAAGCGCCCCAGGAATGCCGGGTCGGTGGCGTGGGCCGGGTCCATGATCTTGATCGCCACCGGGCGGTCCAGCCGCTGGTCGACGCCCCGGTAGACGGTGGACATGCCGCCGCGGGCGATCATCGCGCCGACCCGGTAGCGGCCCTCCAGGAGGTGCCCGGGCCGGGCGGATGCCTGGTGCGGGGCAGGGGTGTCCACGGTTCCGATCCTAGGAGGCGGTGCGCCCCGGCAGGTGCTAGTCAGGTGCTTGTCGGTGCGCCTCGCTACGGTCGGGCCATGAAATTCGGTGTGGTGGGCAGCTTCGGATCGACGGCGCAGGTGCTGGAGATGGCGGAGACGGCGGAGGCCGCGGGCTGGGACGGGTTCTTCACCTGGGACGGCATCTCGATCGGCGAGGTGGACACCTTCGACCCGTGGGCGCTGCTCGGCGCGCTGACCCAGCGGACGTCCCGGATGGTGCTGGGGGCGATGGTGTTCCCGCTGGCGCGGCGGCGCCCGTGGAAGGTGGCGCGGGAGGCGATCACGGTCGATCACCTCTCCGGCGGCCGGCTGGTGCTGCCGGTGGCGCTGGGTGCGGCCAACGACGACGGCGGGTTCGCCCGGGTGTCCGGCGAGGCGACCACCCGGCGGGAGCGCGCCGAGCGGCTGGACGAAACGCTGGAGATCCTGGAGCAGGCGTGGACAGGGGAGACCGTCAGCTACCGCGGGAAGCATTACACCGCAGAAGATCTGGTGTTCCGACCGCGCCCGGTGCAGCAGCCGCGGATCCCGATCTGGGTGGTCGGGGTGCACCCGGTGGAGCGGTCGCTGCGGCGGGCGGCGCGCTGGGACGGGATCATGCCGGTGGCGCAAGGGGCGGGGATGGAGCCGACCCGGCCGGAGACGGTGGCCGCGGTGCGCGACTGGATGGCAGAACACCGGGAATCGGACACGCCGTTCGACATCGTGGTGGAGGGTCAGCTGCCCGACGACGACCCCGACGCCGCCCGCGCCCGGCTGCAGGCGTTGGCCGATGCGGGCGCGACCTGGTGGATCGAGTCCCGGTGGGAGGGCGAGGCAGCGCAGCCGGCCGGGCTGCTCGAAATGATCCGGCGGGGGCCGCTGCGCAGCTGAGCTCAGCGACGCCGGCGGTGTGGCAGGCTGGTCGCCGTGTCGACACCTGCTGCTCCCGCTCCCGACGCCGGCCCGCCCACCTGGGTGCCGGTCCCGGACATCGCCGAGGCCCTCGGGATCGTGGTGACGAAGGTGCACCAGCTGGTGCGCGAGCGCAGCCTGATCGCCGTGCGCGAGGGCGGCGTGGTGCGCATCCCGGCCGAGTTCGTCAGCGAGGGGCTCGTGGTCAAAGGGCTGCCCGGGACCATCACCCTGCTCACCGATGCCGGGTACTCGGACGCCGAGATCGTCACCTGGCTGTTCGAGTCGGACGAGTCGCTGCCCGGCCGTCCGATCACCGCGCTGCGCGAGAACCGCGGTCGCGAGGTGCACCGGCGTGCGCAGGCGGCCGGGTTCTAGAGCTGTACTTCGGGAGGTCAGACCAGGGTGACCGACCCGTCGGGGTGGACCCGCCAGGTCGGGATGTGCGCGATCTCCCAGATGATCCCGTTGGGGTCGCGGACGTGGGCGCGGAACACCCCGCCGAAATCGCTCTCCGTCGGCGGCACCGTCACCTCGCCGCCGGCCGCCTCCAACTCGGCGACGACCCGGCTGACCTCCTCGGGGGAGCCGAGGTTGTGCGACAGGGTGAGGCCGGCCACGCTGGGGGATCCTGCCGGGGTGGGCGCGAGATCCCCGTCCGCCTTGAACTTCTCGGTGTCGAACAGGCCGAGCACCAGTCCCGGCGCGATCTGGAAGAACAGGATCTCGCCCGGCACGTCCATCAGCGGCGTCCACCCGATGCCGCCCGCCCCGTAGAAACGTCGTGCCGCCTCCAGGTCGTCCGTCGCCACCGTCACGAAACTCACTCGCTGGTCCATGGGGACCAGTGTGCTCCCCGGGGGTTCAGTTCGCCTTGAGCAGCTGGAAGCTGTAGGTGCCGGTGTAGGCGTAGGGACCGTAGGAGATCTTGAGCTTGTAGGTGCCGTTCTGGGTGAGATCGACGTAGCGGTCGCCCCAGTACTCGTCGTTCCAGATCGTTGCGCCGTTGGGGGCGGTCAGGGTGACCCGGAGGGAACTCCCGGTGAGGGCGTCGATCGACAGTCGGTCGCCGTTCCTGCCGGCGAAGTTGTACTGGTCAGCACTGCCCGGCAGTTCGATGTTGGCGGCACCCGCACCCGGATAGCCCGCCTGGATGGTGTCGCCGTACTTGGCGGTGAAGACCTGGGGAGCGGCGGTGTTGTTGATCTTGAAGCTGTAGGTGCCGGTGTAGGCGTAGGGACCGTAGGACACCTTGAACTTGTAGGTGCCGTTCTGGGTGAGATCGACGTAGCGGTCGCCCCAGTACTCGTCGTTCCAGATCGTTGCGCCGTTGGGGGCGGTGAGCGTCATCCGAAGGGAACTGCCGGTGAGCTCGTCGATCGACAGTCGGTCGCCGGCCTTGGCGGTGAAGTTGTACTGGTCCGAGCCGCCCGGCAATTCGATGCTGGCGGACCCCCGCCCGGGATACCCGGTGCCGACCGTGTCGCCGTACTTGACGGTGAATGCCTGCGGGGTAGCGGTGTTGTTGAGCTTGAAGCTGTAGGCGCCGGTGTAGACGTACGGACCGTACGAGACCCTGAGGCGGTAGGTGCCGTTCTGGGTGAGATCGAGGTACCGGTCGCCCCAGTACTCGTCGTTCCAGACGCGGGCGCCGTTCGGCGCGATCAGCGTCATGCGCAACGAACTGCCGGTGAGCTCGTCGATCGACAGTCGATCGCCCACCTTTCCGACGAACGTGTACTCGTCCGACGCCCCGGGCAGTTCGATGTTCCCGGCGCCGGCCCGCTCGGGGGTGACGCCCAGGGACAGGGAATCGGCCTTGGTACCTGTGCCATACCAGAAGATGTCGCCGTGACCGTCGCCGTTGAAATCGCCGGCGACCGGCTTGTAGTCGCCGTTGACGGTGACCACCGGGCCGCTGGTGAAACCGTTCGCGGTGCCGCGCCGCAGCACGTCCGCGCCGGCACCCGGCTGGTAGAAGAGGACGTCGCCGTACCCGTCGTCGTCGAAGTCGCCGCCGACCGGGACCTTGTTCTTGCCGGGCGAGCCGAAGACCTTCCTGCTGTCGACCGGACGGCCGCCGCGGGACCACCACAGGTACAGCGCGCCGGTGCTGGGCGAGTAGAAGACGACGTCGTCGCCCGGGACACCGTCGACATTGACGGCGGTGAGGACGTAGTTGCCGCTGACGACGAAGGTGGGGCCGTCGGTGAAGCTGCCGTTGTCCTGGCCGTACCAGAGGAAGTCCTTGGCGGTTCCCGGTCCGTACCAGTAGATGTCGGTGTTGCCGTCGGCGTTCCAGTCGCCGGCGAGTGGGGTGTAGGTGCCGCTGACCGTCCGACCGGCCGCCTTCGCGAACCCGGCTGTGCGGATCGTGGCCCGGCCCTTCCAGAGCGACTCGGCGCCGGCGCCGGGGGCGTACCAGAAGATGTCGTCCTTGCCGTCACCGGTGAAGTCGCCGACGACGGGCCGGTAGCTGGCGCTGACCGAGATGCCGGGCACCGCAACGGGGGTGAACGCACCGGTGGCGGTACCGAACCACATCGCCTCGCCGACGGCACCGGGTGCGTAGTAGAAGATGTCGGCGCGGCCGTCGCCGTCGAAGTCGCCGGACAGCGGGGTGTAGACGCCGTTGACCGACGGCGTGGGGCCGGACTTGAAGATCGACGGGACGTTCTGGGTGATCGTCGAACCGTACGGCCGGGCGAAGCTCTGCGGGTTCTTCACGTTGTTGATCGCGAACGAGTAAGCGCCGGTGTAGGTGTACGTGCCGTAGCTGACAGTCAGCGTCCAGGTGCCCGACGCCTCGAGATCCACGTAGTTGTCGCTGTAGTAGATCTCGTCCCAGACCAGGAGGCCGTTCGGTGCCTTCAGGGACATCCGCATGCTGCCGGACCCGGTGATCTCGTCGATCGACAGACGGTCGCCGGCAGCACCCGCGAAGGTGTACACGTCGCGCTCGCCGGACACTGCGATGGAACCGCTGATCGTCTTCCCGTAGGCGGTGGCGACTGCCGACGCCGGGGCAGCGACGACCACCATGGTGGCGGCTGCCAGCATGACCGCCAACATGCCGCTACCGGCGCGGCGCAGCAGGGAACGACGTCCAGTCATGGATCCACCCCGAGAGTCGGCAACGTTCTGTGATCAGAAGCGTGGCGATATGTCCGTAACGATCGAATTCTATCGAGCTCGTCATGCTTCAGGTCAAGAGTTGGTCAACAGAATTGACTCTGGGTAATCAGGCGGTGTCTTCTCAACGTTCCCGGAACACGGCGCGGCGAGCCAGGTCGGTGAGATCGGCGGCGGCGCTTGTTGCGACGACCGGCGCTCCGTCGGTGGTGCGCCGGAGCGCTTCGAGCCCCTCGGCGTGGAGCTGCGCGATCCTGGACTCCAGCCGCTCCGGTGCGCCGGTCGCGGCGATGAGGTCCCGGAGGCGGTCGATGCCGCCGGGTGGGTTGCTGCGGCCGATGCCCGCGTCGAGTTCGTCGAGATCGGGTGTGCCGGTGAGGGGCTCGCGAGCCAGGGCGAGCAGGACGGTGCGCTTGCCCTCCACCAGGTCGTCGCCGGCCGGCTTGCCGGTGACCGCCGGATCACCGAACACCCCGAGCAGGTCGTCGCGCAGTTGGAAAGCCACGCCGATCGCAGCGCCGTACTCGCGGAGGGCAGCGATCGTGTCGTGGCCGGCACCGGCGAGTGCGGCTCCGAGGTGCAAGGGGCGTTCGACGGTGTAGGCGGCGGTCTTGTAGCGGTTGATCGCGGAGGCGTCGGCGATCTGCGCCTCCGGGGCGTCGGCGAGGTCCGCTGTGGCACGCAGATCGAGCAGCTGGCCGGCGAGCACCTCGGTCCGCATGTCCCGCCAGACCGGCAGCGTGGCCGTGAGCGCGTCGAGATCCGCTGCGGCAGCGGTGAAGATGTCGTCCGCCCAGGCCAGTGCCAGATCGCCGAGGAGGATGGCCACCGAGATCCCGTAGTGGTCGGCGTCCCCGGACCATCCGTGATCGGCGTGTTCCTTGGCCACCGCCCGGTGGGTGCTGGGATCTCCCCGACGGGTGTCCGAACGGTCGATGACATCGTCGTGCAGGAGGGCGCAGGCCTGGATCAGTTCCAGGCTGCCGGCGGCGCGCAGCACTGCTTCGTCGGGCTCCCGGCCCGTCGCGCGGTGTCCGGCCAACAGGAACCGTGGGCGCAGCCACTTCCCGGAGTCGACGAACGTCAGCAACCGGTCGAGGTCGGGGAGCAGGCGCGGGTCGATCGTCGCCACGGCCTCCCGGCGCTCCGCCAAGGCCTCGTGCAGCAGCCGGGCCGCGGTCCCGAGTTCGCTGTCGGCAGCCGGGGTCGCACTCACCCCACCAGTGTCCCGGATGCCGAGGACCCCTCGGGACACCGCGCCTGTCAGAACGGGGCGGGGTCGTCATCGATGTTCCATTCGTTGGCGTGTTCGGCGGGGTGGACGACCGCGGGTGGGGGTCGGTGGGTGCGGTGGCCCAGGGGTGAGGTGAACGTCGCGGTGCGGTCGTCGTGCTCTTGGTAGGTCCAGTCGGTGTGGGTTTTGAGCAGGTGGTGGTGCCGGCACAGGGGTCGCAGGTTGTGCAGGCAGGTTTGTCCGCCGCGGGTGGGGCTGTCGTGGTCGTAGGGGGTGACGTGGTCCAGGTCGCAGGTTTGGGCGCGGCGGCGGCAGGAGGGCCAGGAGCAGTGGGGGTTGAGTTGTTCGATTTTGCGGCGGAGTCGGCTGCCGGGGACGTAGTGGGTGTCGGAGGCGCCGACGGGTGTGCCGGTGTGCTCGTCGAGGATGAGCAGGCTGACGGTGGTGGTTGCTTCGGCGATGGCTTGGGCGAGTTCGGCGGTGATGGGTCCTTGCCGGTGGAGCAGGCCGGGGTTGCGGGCCAGGGCGAGCAGGGTGTGCAGGGACATGGTGACGGTGGTGTGGAAGGCGTGTTCGGCGCGGACGGGTCGGGCTGCTGGGTGGATGTCGGTGACCTGGGTGTCGTGGTGGTCGGCGTTCGGGTCGTGCGGGGTGATCCGGAACCCTCGCCGGGTAGGCTCCGGCCCGGCACCGGGGTCACCGGCGTCGTCGGTCCCGATGTCGTCAGGGCGGGTGGCGCTGTCGCAGTTCTCGGGGTTCTCGGCTGATCCCGGGTCGCCAGGACCGGATGTATCGGAGTTGAGGTAGTCGATCAGGTCCTGCAGGTCGTCAGGTTCGCTGTCGCTGTCGAAGGCAGGTCCGGGTACGTCGGGCATGGCTCCGCCGCCGGCCGTCTGTTCGCTGTCGTCTGCGGAGCGGGGTCGCTCATGTTCGTCGGTGTGGGCGCCGTTGTCGTCCGTTCCGCACGCGTCGGGCATGGCTTCGCCGTCGACTGTCTGTTCACTGTCCTCCGCGGTGCGGGGTCGGTCATGTTCGTCGGCGCCGGCACCGTCGTCGTCCGATTCGGGTGCGTCGGGCGCGGCTGGATCGCTGGGGATGTCGGTGACGGAATCGATGTCCTCCGCGTCGAGAAGGCTGGAGCCGCGGGTGTGGTCGGCCCGGTCGTCCTGAGCGTCTCTGCTGTTGTCGTCCGCATCGGTTCCGGAGCCGGTCGGCTCGGTGGCGGGTGCCTCGTCGGTGGCGGTGCTGTCGGCGGGGTCTTCGTCTCCCACGGGGCCAGGGCAGTCGTCGTCGACATCGCCGGTCGAGTCGACGCTTTCGTACGCGGACTCACCGCCGCACGACTCGTCGTGTGAAGGGGCGTGACCGCCCTCGGCGCCCGACTCGGTCGCGATATCTGACCCGGTGGCGGTATCCGGCTCGGTGGCGGTATCCGGCTCGGTGGCGGTATCCGGCTCGGTGGCAGTGTCGGACGCGTACTCGGCGGCGGGGTTCATCGACGAGTCGTTGGCTCCGGAGCCGCCCGTCTCGGGTTGCCCGGTCGGCGGCTCGGTGTGCTCGTCGTCGGTGTGTTCGGCGGTGGTGCCGGCCGGGCCGCCGTCGGCGCTTTCGGTGCCATCGGTATCGGCTCGGTCGGTGGCATCGGTGGTGGTGTCGGCCGGGCTGCCGTCGGCGCTGTCGGATTCGGGGGTGTCGGCCGGGTCGGTGACATCGTGCGCGGTGATGTTGTTCTCGCCGCTGCCGGTCTCGCTGCCGCTGCTGCCGCTGCTGTCGCTACTGCTGTTGTGGGTGGTGTGGTGGCGGGTGTGGGGTGCGAGTTCGGGGAAGTGGTAGAGGTCGGTGAGGGTGATGGTGTGTCCGGCGGCGAGGCGGGCGAAGAGGTCGGTGAGGGCGTC
>NZ_WLYK01000019.1 GCF_009707545.1 Nakamurella alba
AGCCGGCACCCCGACCACAGCCCCGGCACGCCCTCGACCGACGAAACCAATTCCGCAACAGCCCCACCGTGAGGGCAGACGGCCCCGGAAGGCCGGATCTCCCGCCCGGCGGCCTTCGTTGGCCCTTCACCACGGCACCCGACCGCGGACCGCAGATTCGTCAACGAGGTCCCGGTTCTCGCAGGTCCCGGGCCGTCCACCGACGCACCGTGAGGGCAGACGGCCCCGGAAGTGCGCAGGTCCGGACCGGCAGGCGCTTGCACGATCAGGGAGCGGCTCCGGATCCGCCGATGTCCGGCCTCAACCTTTCGGCGCCGCTGGGCGTGGGCATGGTGTGATCGAGATCGATGAACGAACGGCGCCGCTCGCGGTCCTACCGTTTCCCGGCGCGGGGACCGGCGACGAGCCCGTGCGACCGCTCCCCCTGCAGGGACGGCGGACCACGGTGAGCAACTCGGAGTCCGCGTTCGAGATGTTGTTCCGTGCCGAGTACGCCGGGACGGTCCGGCTGGCCACCCTGCTCGGCGCCGACGATCCGGAGAACCTCGCCCAGGAGGCGTTCGTCCGGCTGCACGACCGCTGGGACAAGCTGTCCGACCCGGCAGCCGCCGGTGGCTACCTGCGCGCCACGGTCACCAATCTGGCGCGGTCCCGGCACCGCCACCTCAAGGTGGTCCGCCGGTGGTCGCGGCCGCAACCGGAACCGGTGCACGACGCCGAGCTCATCGCCCTGCAACGGGCCGATCACCGGGCCATCATCGCTGCGCTGCAGCAGCTCTCGGACAGACACCGGGAGGCCCTGGTACTCCGCTACTGGCTGGACCTGTCCGAGAAGGACATCGCCGCCGCCATGGGTGTCGCCCAGGGCACCGTCAAATCCCATGTCTCGCGCGGCCTCTCGGCCCTGCGCACCATTCTCGACACGACTTCCGGAGGACCCTCATGAACCCCGACGAACTGCGTGACGCGCTCGATGCGCACGCCCGGTCGGTGACTCCCGACACCGACGCCGCCTGGCGGTCCTTCGCCGCCGGGCAGTCCTCCGCCGACCCCGCCGGTCGCGGCCACTCCCCTCGGCGGACCGTGGTGCGGCGCTATGCCGGACCGATCCTCGCGGCGGCGGTGGTGGCCGGCATCGCCGCCACGTCGTTCACCCTGCTCCGTTCCACTGACGACGGGCTCGGCACCGGCGGCCCGGGCGACGGTGGCGCTGCGGCACCGTGCCCCACCGTGTCGACCCTTGGGATTCCCTCCGCCGCCGCTCTCACCGAACGACCGACGATCGCTGCGGAGTCGACCGACACGGCTGCGCCGCGCGCCTGGTCGACCACGATCACCGTGACGGCGCAGCCCGGTGCCGACTCCGCTTCCGCCACGGACCTGCCGCTCGCGGTGAGCAGCGCCCCGGTGGAGACCGGAATCGGTGCGGCACCTACGGCTTCCACCAGCGTTGCCGACGAGAGCGCCCCCGCGAACACCACCGAGGTCGCCACGTCCGCACCCCCCGTCACCGGTCGACCGCCCACATCGGCACCGACCGCCGAGGCGCCTGATGTGTCCGCCACCGAGCCCACCGTTTCCGAGCCCACCGCCACCGACACCCGGCCGACCCTGGAGCCGGTCTCGTCCGCGCCGGCCACCGTCGCCCCGACGGCCGGGGCCGAGCCGGTCGTGCCGACGCTGTCCGCCGAGGTCGCCCCGGAGGTGAGCACGATCGTCGACTGCGACCCGGCCACGTCCACCCCGGCTCCGGTGACCACCGACCCGGTCCTGCCTGCCAGCTCGGCCCCGGACGCCACGGCGACGCTCGCGCCGGAATCGACGCCGGCCGTCGCACCGCCGAGCAGGTCGGCCTCCGATGTCCCTGGGCCGTCGACGTCGTCCGAGCGACAGACCACCCCGGAGATGGAGAGTTGGGTCAGGGGCACCGATCCCTGGGCGGCATCGGTCTGCACCAGGCAGGGAGACCAAGCCACGCTGACAGTCGGCGGCGCCGAAAGCACCGTCACGACAACCGGAAGCGTTGCCTGCTTCGACACGGAAAGCAGTCTCGACGCCATCGCGATCTCTGCCTTCGGGATCGAGACGTCGTGGACCACCACCGACACCAGCTTCGTTCTCTGGGGCGTCGCGCCTCAGGATCTCGGTATCACTTCCGTGATCGTCTCCATCAACGACAGTTCGAACGTCGTGACCACGACAGAAATCGACAAGATCGACGCTTTCGCGATCACTGCCCCCTGCGACTCGAGCGTGTCTGTGACCGGGTTGGATTCAGCAGGCAACGAGGTCGTCACGACGACCTCACCCAAGGCCTGCGTCAAGGTCGGTCCGGTCGGGCCCCCGTCGTCGACGACCTCCGCCCCGGCCACCCGCTGACCGAAACGTCGCACGGACGGAAGCGCCCGTGCGAATCCATCCACAACGTCGGTTCCCTCCACAGCCCGCCCGGTCGGTCCTTCGCGGACAGGCCGGGCGGCACCATGCTGGGCCCATGACACGAGAGCGATCCGAGGTTCGGCGCCGGGGAACGTTCTTCGGCCCGGCTGCCTACATGACACCCACCGAACGGCATCGGCTGCAGGTCTTCGAGGTGCTGGCCAGGCTGTCGCAGCCGGCGGTGATCTCGCACCTGAGTGCGGCCGTCCTGCACGGCTTCCCGCTGTTCCGGATCCTGCTCGGCGCTGTGCATGTCACCCGGCCGCCCGGCGGATCCTCCAACGTCTCCAGCGGGATCCACTCGCATGCAGGCACTCTCGAACCGGCCGAGGTCATCACGATCGAAGGCGTCACGGTGACCTCGGCGGCCCGCACGGTGATCGACTGCCTGCGCACGCTCGATCCGGTGGCGGGGCTGATCCTGCTGGAGTCGGCGATGCACCGTGAGCAGGTCACCCGGGCCGAACTCGAGGAGTCCCTGGCGCGCCGCCCGCGACTGGCCGGAAGTGCGGCGATCCGCTCCACCCTCGCCGCCGCCGATCCGGCCTCGACCGGCGCGTTGTGGACGCGCAGCCGGGCCGTGTTCCTGGGCCACCGGGGCAGACTCCCGAGATCCCACGTCCCACTGCAGGATCACACCGGGACAATGCTCGGCTGCGCCGACCTGTGGTTCCCCGGCGGGCTTGTCGTCGTCCTGCACGGACCGGGGCGACGAACGCCGTGTGCGGTGCCCCGCCTGGACCAACAGGCCTGCATCGCAGCGGGTCTCACCTACGAGCAGTGGACCTGGGCCGACCTCGACCAGCCGGGCGAGCTCCGCCGCACGGTCCGGAAGGCGATCGAGAATGCCGCCGACCGGGCGGAGATGCTCAGGATGTCCGGTACACCTTGTGCTGGGCCGCCTGTGCCCGTGGCCGCAGCACGAGCAGGTCGACGTTGACATGGGCCGGCCTGGTGACCGCCCAGCCGATGGTGTCCGCGACGTCGTCGGCGGTCAGCGGTTCGTCCACGCCCTGGTAGATCGCAGCGGCCTTCGCCTCGTCGCCGCCGAACCGGTTCACCGAGAACTCGTCGGTACGAACCATTCCCGGTGCGATCTCGATGACCCGCACCGGCTTGTCGAACAGCTCCAGCCGCAGGGTGGAGGCGATGACATGCGTGCCGTGCTTCGCGGCGACGTACCCGCCACCGCCCTCGTAGGCGGTGAACCCGGCGGTGGACGAGACGAACACCAATGTCCCGGCGCCGCTCTCGATCAGCTTCGGGAGAAGCGCCTGGGTGACGTGCAGGGTGCCCATGACGTTGACGTCGTACATCGCCTGCCAGTCGTCGGGATTGCCGGTTGCGACCGGGTCCGCGCCCAGCGCCCCACCGGCATTGTTGATCAGCACGTCGACCCGGTCCAGCCCGGCGGCGAACGAGTCCACCGCAGCCCGGTCGGTGACGTCCAGGACATGCGCCACGCCGCCGATCTCCGCAGCGAGCGCCTCGATCCGGTCGGCCCGGCGGGCGGCCAGCACCACCCGGTACCCGGCGGCGGCCAGCGTCCGGGCGGTGGCGGCGCCGATCCCGCTGCTCGCTCCGGTCACCACGGCGACGGGTGCATCAGGGCTGGTCTGCGTCATGTCCGGTCCTCACGTCGATCCACGGCCCCGATCGGGCCGCGTCCATCCTGCCCCGTCGGTCCGACGGGTGACCGGTCGGGTCAGGGGACCCGCCGGAGCCTGGACCGTCCGGTGCTCTGTCCTGCAACGAGCCGACGGTCAGCGGTGGCGAACGACCAGTGCTGTCAGGTGCAGTTCCACATGATTGCTGTGATCAAAAGCCTGGAGGATCTCTTCGAGGTATGCGTCCATCAAGGCCAGCAGCTCGGTGTTGGAGATGTTGCCCGTTGCCACGTGGAGAAGTCGGCTCGGTGTGTTGTCGAGGATGTGCGTGTCACGGAAGTCCGAGTCCTTTGACACCACGATCCGGTTCTGCGCGTCAGCTACGGAACAGATGTCGTCGTCCGAGGTTCGGTTCTGGTCGGGAAGCTCCAACGTATGGACGGCATCATGTCCCAGTTCCGTCAGATGGACAGCCAGGCGCCGCGGCAATTGGGCATCGACAAGGAACTTCACGCGGCCCCGAGGGGAACCACATGGCCGCCCGCGGTGAGCGCCCCGAACTCCAGTGCGGCGAGGATGTCGTCCCTTTCCAGGTCCGGGTAGTCCTCGAGAATGTCGTCGATCGACATGCCGCCGGCTAGCAACTCCAGCAGGAAACGAACCGGGTACCTCAGGCCACGGACCACCGGCTGCCCATGGCAGATCGTCGGGTCCGTGGTGATGCGGGCGAGCCGGGACATGCGCCAAGAATAGCCGTCGTGGGCCTCACCTGCGGGTTCAGGCCGCCTCGCGCTCCCGTGCTGCGCGCAGGGCCGGGCCCTCGCGGACCGAGGCGGGCACGGTGAGGGCGACGGTCCGGAGGGTGCGGACGGTGGTGGTCGCGACGAGGTCGGTGGTGGGCAGGCCCGGCAGCCGGTACATCCGGCGGGCCCAGCGCGGGAGCGTCGAGAGGGCGAGCCCGGTCAGCCCACCCCAGGCGACGCGGGCCGGGGTCAGCCACTGCACCCAGCCGGGCATCGGCGGGACGGCGAGCGCCCGGGCACCGGCAGCGGCCTCGGGCAGCAGCGCGAGCTGCGGGCGCACGGTGCGGAAGTACTCGTCCAGCTGCCGGAGATCACGAGGGACGTCGGCCTCCCGGACACCCACCATCACCGCCGGCCGCACCTGCTCCTGCAGGTACGCAGCGGCACCGTCGCGGTCCACCAGACCCACCCGGCGGGCCAGGTCCACGAAGGAACCGACCTCGCAGCAGTGCACCCAGAGCAGCAGGTCGGGCTGGTCCAGCCGGTACTCCTCGCCGGTGAACGGGTCGGTGCCGCGCAGCTTGCGGTGGATACCGCGCACCCGGGCGGCGGCCCGCCCGGCCTCGTCGACGGTGCCCCAGGTCATGGTGGCGACGAACTCGGTGGTCCGGGTCAGCCGCCCCCAGGGATCGGCCTCGAACCCGCCGTGCGCCGCCACCGCGGCCATCGCCCGCGGGTGCAACGCCTGCAGCAGCAGGGCACGCAGTCCGGCAACGGCGAAGACCGGGTCCTCGTGGATCAGCCGGGTCACGCTGTCCGGCGCGAACATCGCGGCAGCTCCCGCTTCGCCGGCGTCGTCCGTCCCCGCATCCACCCTGCCGAGGGTAACCGCGTACCGACCGGGCCGCTCCGACGTTCCTCGGCCGACCAGGCTCTGCTGGGAGATGCCCACGGACGTCCGGGTCGGGCGAGCCGGTGCGGACCGCACCGACCGCCGATCGGGCCGGACCGGACCGCGCTCGGTCCGATCCGCACCTGCCCGCTGCGTCAGCCCCGGGGCTGCGCTGCCGCAGCCTGGGCGGCGGTCTTCACGGCGGCCGCCACCGCTGGGGCGACGGCCGGGTCGAACACCGACGGCACGATGTAGTTCGCGTTGAGCTCGTCGGCGGCCACGCAGTCGGCGATCGCGGTGGCCGCGGCCAGCAGGCAGTCGTCGGTGATCTCGTGTGCCCCGGCGTCGAGCATGCCGCGGAAGAAGCCGGGAAAGGCCAGCACGTTGTTGATCTGGTTCGGGTAGTCGCTGCGCCCGGTGGCGACGATCGCCGCGTGCTGCGCGGCCGCGAACGGGTCCACCTCCGGGTCCGGGTTGGACAGCGCGAACACGATGGCGTCCGGCGCCATGGTGGCGATGTCGTCACCGGTCAGCAGGTTCGGCGCGGACACCCCGATGAACACGTCGGCGCCGGCGACCATCTCGGCCAGCGTGCCCTGCGCCCGCCGCGGGTTGGTGTTGTCGGCGATCCACCGGCGGAACTCGTCCAGGTTCGGGTTGTCCGGCCGCACAGCACCGTGCCGGTCGCAGCCGACGATGTCGGTGTACCCCTGCCGGTGCAGCAGCTGGATGATCGCGTGGCCGGCCGCACCGACCCCGCTGATCACCACCTTCACGTCCGCCGGCTGCTTGCCGACCACGCGCAGCGCGTTGGTCAGCGCCGCCAGCACCACGATCGCCGTGCCGTGCTGGTCGTCGTGGAACACCGGGATGTCCAGCATCGCCCGCAGCCGCCGCTCCACCTCGAAGCACCGCGGCGCCGCGATGTCCTCCAGGTTCACCCCGCCGTAGCCGGGCGCCAGGCAGCGCACGATCTCCACGATCTGGTCCACGTCCTGGGTATCCAGCACCACCGGCCAGGCGTCGACCCCGGCGAACTGCTTGAACAGCGCCGCCTTGCCCTCCATCACCGGCAGCGCCGCGGCCGGGCCGATGTTGCCCAGGCCGAGCACCGCCGACCCGTCGGTGACCACCGCGACCGTGTTCCGCTTGATCGTCAGGCGGCGCGCATCGGCAGGGTTCTCGGCGATCGCCAGGCACACCCGCGCCACACCCGGCGTGTAGGCGCGGGACAGGTCGTCGCGGTGCCGCAGCGGCACCTTCGGCACCACCTCGAGCTTGCCGCCCAGGTGCAGCAGGAAGGTCCGGTCGGACACCTTGCGGACCGACACCCCGTCCAGTTCCTCGATCGCTGCGGAGATCCGCTCCCCGTGCGCCGCGTCGACGGCGTCGCAGCTGATGTCGACCACGATGTGCTGCGGCCGGGACTCCACCACGTCCAGCGCGGTCAACGCACCGCCCGCAGCACCGACCGCGGCGGCCAGGTTCGCGGTGGCCCCGAAGGTGGACGGCGCCTCCGCTCGGATGGTGATGGCGTATCCCGGGCTGGTGGAGGGCATCGGTGTCCTCTTCGTCGAGGTGGGAGCTGTCGGTGTGGGACTCCCGGGCGGTGCAGCGGCAATCGCCGTGGCACATCGGGCCAGAGGTTCCTATCACGGAACGCCGTGACGGTCCTGCCGCCGGTGGTGTGCCTCACGCCGCCATTGCGCCGGCCCGGGCCCACCCCAGGGCGGGGGACGTAGCCGGGGCGCGTACGAAGGTGGCGACTCCAAGCACACCCGTCCCAATCGCGGCAACTTCATACGCGTCGACGATCATGATCCTCGCGCCAGGTGGGGCGGGGTCAGCGGGCGGTGACGGCGGAGGTGAGGGACCGCCGCACCGGGACGACGACTGCGAGCACCGGACCGGCGGGGCTCGATGCGAGGCGTGCCCGGTGTGACAGGACCCGGGAGCTGCGCCGGATCGGTGCGCCCGGTCGCGGGCTATGTTCGCAGCATGGACCCCGTCGCCGCCCTCCGCAGGATCGCGTTCCTGCTCGAACGGCAGGTCGCACCGACGTACCGGGTGAAGGCGTTCCGGTCGGCATCCCTGGTCGCGGCCGGGATGACCGAGGACGAGCTGCGGGCGCGGGCGGCCGCGGGGTCGTTGAAGGACCTGCCCGGGATCGGGCCGAAGACCGCCGGTGTCATCGAGCAGGCACTGGCGGGCGGGACGCCGGACTACCTTGCCGACCTGGAGGCGACCGCCGGGCCGCTGGCCACCGGTGGCGAGGACCTGCGCGCGGCGCTGCGCGGCGACTTGCACTCGCACAGCGACTGGTCCGACGGCGGCAGCCCGATCGAGGAGATGGCCATGACGGCCGCCGAGCTCGGCCACGAATACCTGGCGCTGACCGACCACTCCCCCCGGCTCACCGTCGCCAACGGGCTCAGCGTCGAGCGGCTGTACAAGCAGCTGCGGATCGTCCGGGCGGTCAACAAGCACTTCGACGACTTCACCCTGCTGTCCGGCATCGAGTGCGACATCAACGAGGACGGCACGCTGGACCAGACCGACGAGCTGCTCGGCACCGTCGACATCGTCGTCGGATCGGTGCACTCGAAGCTGCGCGCCTCCTCGGCGGTGATGACGAAGCGGATGCTGGCCGGCATCGCCTCGCCCTACATCGACGTGCTCGGGCACTGCACCGGGCGGTTGGTCACCGGCGGGCGCGGTACCCGCCCGGAGAGCCAGTTCGACGCGGACGCGGTGTTCTCCGCCTGCGCCGAGCGCGGGGTCGCGGTGGAGATCAACAGCCGCCCCGAGCGGCTGGATCCGCCGAAAAGGCTGCTGCGGCAAGCGGTCGAGACCGGCTGCCTGTTCTCGATCGACACCGACGCCCACGCCCCCGGCCAGCTCGACTTCCAGTCCTACGGCACCGCCCGCGCGGTCGAGTGCGGGGTGCCGGAGGACCGGATCATCAACACCTGGCCGCTGGAGCAGTTGCTGGAGTGGACCCGCCGCTCCCGCTGACCGATACGCCGGATCCCGCTGTGCCGCAGCACCTGTCGCCCGATACCGGTATCAGGACGAAACGGCACCCGCAGCCGATCGAGCCGGGACAGTTCCGACGGTCGCACCGGCGATGCCGACGATCCCCCCGGCCGGGATTGCGGGCGCTCCGGCCGGGGTGGCGGGCGCAACGACAAGGCCGCCGTTCGCCGCGACAGGGCCGGCGGCACGGTACTGGGCGAACAGGCAGACCGCACCGGCGACCACGCCGACCGGCACGGCGAGCAGCAGCACCGAGGTCCCGGCGGCCAGGCCGCCCAGCGCTACCGCCGCCCAGGCCTGCACCCCGACGGCCACCGCCACCGACACCGGCGACAGCCGCTCGATCCGGGACAGCAGGCGGCGCAAACGATCCGGGCTCGTCGCGAGCGCACCCAGCAACACCGCGACGCCACGGACCAGTCCGAACAGCAGCCCGAGCAGCAGGGCGGCGACCGGCGATCCGGACAGCACCGCGGTCACCGCGGTCAGGTAGACGGCGCCGGTCATGATGTACGTCGCGAACCCGGACCCGATCTGCACGCCGAACCCGGCCGCGTAGACCCAGCGGCGGTAGCGGCGCAGCCAGGTCTCGTCGACCTGGCGCGGGTGCACCGGCAGCCGGAGCCCGCCGATCCGCAGATCCGAGACCAGGCACACCACCGCAACCACTGCGGCCACCATGATCAGCCCGGCACCGGACCCCGGCGGTAGCAGCCCGATCAGGAACGCACCCCCGGCGCACACCGCCCCCAGCACGGCGCCGCCGAGCAGCGCACCGGCGACGAACCAGGCCGCGGTCAACGGGTACCGGTGCCCGCGGGACCGTTCGCCGAACGGGGTGATCGAGGTCAGCATGGACAGCCCGCACGGCGACCACAGCGACCGGGCCGCCGCCACGACAGCGACGACCGCGGAGATCCAGAGGTACTGCTCGTTCACAGCTCGCTCACCTTCCCGGTTGCCGGGTCGTACACCAGGATGCCGCCCTGGAAGTCACATCTCGTCCGGTCGCCGACCGCGAAGACGTCGGTGCGCGGCAGCCCGAACCGACCACCTTCGGCGCCCGCGGCCTGCCACACCTTGTAGATCGGGCCGTACACCAGGTGCACCCCGTAGGCCGCCGACGACACCATCGCACCGTGCTCGGTGGTCACCCGGCTGCTGCCCGACCGGTCCACCCGGTCGGTGATCGGCAGCCCGAGCCGGCTGTGCACGGTGCTGCCGGTGTTGCGCCACTTCGCCAGGAACGGCTCGAAGATCATGTGCGCGCCGTGTGCCTTGGTGTAGTAGAGGTTTCCCTTCTGGAAGGCCATGGCGTGACTGCCGTTCGGGTACCGCTTCTGCACGCCGGTCGGGTAGCCGAGCGGACCCCGCTCGGCGCCGGTCGCCTTCCAGGCGTCGAAGAGCGGCTGCAGCAGGGCCACCGCACCGCGCTCCGGCGTCCAGTACATCCGGCCCTTCTCGAAGGTCGTGTAGTACTGGCGGCCATCGGTCGGTCGCACCTCGTCGCTGCGCGGAGCGCCGAGAAGCCCTCCGGCGTAGCCCATCTCCCGGTACAGCGACAGGTAGTGGTTGTTCACCAGGAACGGCGGGTAGCCGGGGAAGTCGTAGATCACCCCGCGCTGGAACAGCTGGCGGATGCCGGTGCCGGCAACCGCCTGGTCCTCCATCGGGAACCCGAGCAGGCGGAACCCGCCCATCCGGCGCCAGTGGTCGTACACCGTCCCGCGGATCGCCCGGGTCCAGCCCGGCGCGGCCACGATCATCCCGTGCTGGAAGGTCGCGACGGTGGCGGTGGTCCCGCCGTCGGTGGCGGTGCTCATCGGTGCGCTGATCTCGCCCAGCGGCCCGCGGCTGCCCTCCAGCGCTCGGTATTTCGCGAGCACCGCGCCGGTGGCAACCTGCACGCCACCCGTGCGCAGCTGGTAGATCAACGCCCCGCGGGTGGTCATCACCCGGCCGCCGGCGGCGGAGTTCCGCTCCGGCGCGGTGACCGGACCGTAGCGGCCGCCGGGGCCGCCGCGGTCGTAGTAGAACTTCGTCAGCTCGGACGGGCAGTTGCCCGGCAGGCACGGAGCGGAGTGGGTCACCGTCCGGTTGTCGGTGAGAGAGGTTGCGGTGCAGGAGGCGTCGAACTGCCACGGCGGCGTGCAGGTGACCACCCGGCAGACCACCGGTCCGTAGCAGGCGATCTCCTGGTGGCACTGGCCGTAGCGGAACTGGTTGCAGGCCACCCGGCGCTGGTCGCAGCTGCCGGAACCGCAGCGGCACTGCCAGTCCGAGCCGCACATCGCGTTGCAGTCGATGTAGTACCGGGCCGACCCGCAGCAGAACCCGGAGTTGTCGGCCTTCCACCAGCCCGCGACGAACGACCCGGGCGGGCACTGGTTGGCGCCCGCGTTGATCGAGCAGCAGAACACCGACCAGCCCTGCTCGCACAGGGCGCCCTCGCCGCAGACCGCGTCGTAGGCCGAGATCGGGGTGGTCGCCCAGCGCCACGGCGAGGTGGCCACCGCCGACCCGACCACGGCCGCCCCGGCCAGGAACGACCGGCGGTCCGCCCGGCGGGACCGCCAGCCGGTGGCCAGCTTGTTGACGACGGTCTCGGTGAAGCTCATCGGGCCGCGCCGATCCGGATCCCGCCGAGCACCGACCGGGCGGATCCGGCCAGCGGCACCAGGTTCCGGCTGCCGCCGATCACCACGTACACGCAGAACGCCCGGCCGCCGACGGTGCAGAACCGCTGGTACCCGAGCTGGGACCGGATCTTGTGCTGCAACGTGTTCGGGTCGAAGTCCGTCGCGCCCGGCTGCGGCAGCGAGGGGCGGCGGGCGAACAGCGCGGTGTCCACGTTCTCCGGGCCGTACTCGATCAGCGCCACCAGGCAGTCGGTGGTCCCCATGATATCGACCGCGCCGGACCCGAAGTCGCCGCGGTCGGCGGGCAGCGCGAAGTTGGCGAGATGGGTGACTGGGTAACGGTTCCCGGAGCCGTCATCGGCACCGTCGGCGCCCGCGGCCGCTCCGGCGAGGGTGCGGAGCGCGGGTCCGGTCACGGCACCGGAGAGCACCGGCTGCCGGATCCCGATCCGCCCCTCCCAGCCCGACGGGAGCGGCACGGTGATGCCGTGGCCGACGAGATCAGCCATGGTGGTGGCCGTCCGGGGCATGCCCGTGGGCGGCGGCGACCGGGTCGGCGTACAGGCTCGGGTCACCGGGCAGGATGCCGGCGGCCAGCAGTTCCCGGTCGACCCGGGCCTCACGGTCGCTGTCGCCCAGCGGTTTCCGCACGGTGCGGGCGGTCCCGGGCAGGTACGACAGGTCGCCGGTGGCCTGGGCCAGCAGGTTCGCCACCTGCTCCCAGGACAGCCCGGTGCCCTCCCCCTTGACCCGGCCCGTCGGGCCGTCGATCGCGACCACGTACGGAGATCCCGGCACGTCGAAGTCGGACCAGGCATCGGTGGACATCACCAGGTCGATGCCGGACGGAGCGAGATCCGCCACCGCGGAGACACTCTCCTGATCCGGGCCCTTGGTCACCACGAGCAGCCTTCCGCCCGGCGGGATCCGGACGTTCCGCGGGTCGGCCAGCTCGTCCCAGAAGGTCCGGCAGGTGGCGCACCCCGAGGACAGGAACAGCAGCACCGTGTCGCCGGTGGACCCGGAGGTGCGGACCACCATCGCGTCGTCGCGCAGGCCGGTGCCGACGATGTCCGGGACGCGGGCCGGCAGTGCGGGATCCGGGAGGTCCGCCGGTCCGGTGGCCCGCGGCGCCGGTACGCCCGGCACGGTGTGGAACGGCGCCGACCGGTCCGCCCTGCCGTCGCCGGCGTCCAGCTCGTGCAACCGGCGCAGGATCGTGGCGTGGCTGCGGAGCAGCCCGGCGACCAGGACTGCCAGGATCGCCACCACCACGCCGAGAGTCACCACGAGTGCGGTCATCAGGCCTCCGGTTGTGCTCGTCGGTCTCCGGTCAGCTGTGTCTGCGCCTGCAGCAGCGCGGGGAAGGAGGTGAAGAGCTGCACGGCCAGTGCCGCGAAGAGCGCTCCGCCGCCGATCAGCAGCAGCACCGGTCCGGCGCCGGCCCACTCCGGTAGCGGCGTCGGTGGCAGCGCAATGCCGGTCGCCGCAGCGGCCGCGAAGGCCAGATCGACGACGAGATGGGTGCGACCCAGCGGACTGCGGGCGGCACCGAAGCAGCCGCAGTCGACCACGGCCGCGGTGGACAGCACCCGCGCGATGACCGCGGCGAAGGCGAGGAAGACAAGGGCGATCAGCGCGGATCCGAGGCGGCCGCCGATCCACACCGCGGCGCCGGCCACCACGATCTCGGCGGCGCCGAGCATGCGGACCGGCAGCGGGTGGGCGGCGGACCGGGCGGCGAGCGGGAGACGCAACGCGGCCACCGTGCGCACCGCCGGACCCGGGTCACGGATCTTGGCGATGCCGGCACCGGCGAGCAGCACCGAGAGGCCCAGCAGCACCCCGGTGGTCGGCCCCATGGGCCGTGTCTACCAGCGGACCAGGCCCGATCCCGGGCAGACCCGCCGACGCCGCCCGTTCGGGAGCGCCGGTCGGGCCGTCGCGGGCCGGGAAGGTGGCCGGGGTGACAGGCAGAGCTCACGGGTGCGCTCCGGAGATCCCGGAAGTGTGCCCCTGCGCCCGATCAGGGCCCGATCCGTACCCGATCATGGCCCGATCTGTGCCCTTCGACCGCGGAATGCGCGGTAGAACGGCGCAGATCGGAGCGGTCGGACGTGCGGCCGGCCCAATGTGGCGCGGACCGGAGGGATCTGGCGTCTGCCGGCCGACCGGGCGGACCGGAGCGATCGGGACGTCCGTCGGTCGGCCCGATCCGTACCCGATCCGTGCCCTTCGACCGCGGAACGCGCGGTAGAACGGCGCAGATCGGAGCGGTCGAGACGCCGGCCGGCCCAATGGCGCCCTGGCCGGAGCGGTCGGGGCGTCCGCCGGTCGTCGCGAGCCGTACCCGATCCGTGCCCATCGACCGCGGAACGCGCGGTAGAACGGCGCAGATCGGAGCGGTCGAGACGCCGGCCGATCGACGGGCGCACACCGGAGCGGTCGGGACGTCCGCCAGTCTGCGCCCGATCCGTACCCGGACAGGGCCCGTTCCGTGCCCTTCGACCGCGGAACGCGCGGTAGAACGGCGCAGATCGGAGCGGTCGAGACGTCGGCCGACCCAATGGCGCCCTGGCCGGAGCGGTCGGGGCGTCCGCCGGTCGACGGGCACACACCCCGGGCTCGATCCGCCCGTGCGACAGGGCATCGGCTGACCGGCGTGCCACCGCGACGCCGTGTCCGGCCGCCCGACGATGGAGCGATCAGCGAGGTGGGCGCGGCGCGGGCACCGGTCGACCGACAGATCCGGGGCCTCCCCCCGATGCAGCAGCGGAGGAAGGTCCCGGAATGCGTCGGATCAGCGGGTGGGTGCGGCGTCGTCCAGGACGGCGCCGGCCATCACACCCGCCGGCGCGACGGCGGACACGGCCAGCGCGCCGGGCTCGGCCGGAGCCGCAGCCTCCGCGTCGAGCGGTGCCGGGGCTCCGACGCCTGGCAGCCGGCGGTGCTCCATCGCCCCGCGCTGGGCCCGGCCGAGCGAACGCAACACCAGCAGGGCGAGCAGGCTGGCCAGGATCGCCGAGCCGGAGGTGACCCAGTAGGCCACCGAGGCGCCGGCGGAGTCGATGACCAGTCCGGCCAGCGGGGTCGCGACGGCGATGCCCATCGCCATCCCGGAGCTGGTCCACGAGATCGCCTCGGTCAGCCGGTGTTCCGGCACGATCCGCTCGACCAGCGAGGTGCCGGTGATCAGCACCGGCGAGCAGGCGAGCCCGGCGACGAACAGCCCGATGCCGAGCAGCACCGTGGACTCCAGGAACGGCATCGGTGAGGTGATCACCGCGAGCACGACCACGCCGACGACGAACTGGGTGCGCAGCGAGGCACGCAGCCGCAGCACGCCGAACACCAGACCGCCGAACAGCGAACCGGCCGCGTACAGGGCGAGCAGCAGCCCGGCCACCGAGGAGGCGCCGGCCTCCCGGGCGAAGGCGACCGTGGTCACCTCGAACGACCCGAAGATCGCGCCCAGCAGCACGAACACCCCGGTGATGCCGGCGACGCCGGGCAGCAGGATGGCCGGACGGCCACCGCGCGCCTTCGCCCGGCCGGACGGAGCCGGCTCGGTGCCGCGCTGGGTGAGCAGCAGCAGCGACCCGACGGTCAGCAGGGTGACGGCCAGGATCAGCGCAGCCGACGGGAACAGCTGCAGCGCCACGATGGTGGCCAGCGGCGGGCCGGCGATGAACACGACCTCGTCGAGCAGCGACTCCCAGGCGAACGCCGTACGCAGCTCCGGGGTGCCGCGCAGCATCGCCGACCACCGGGTACGGACCAGTGAGCCGATGCTCGGCTGGGAGGCGCCGGCGATCACCGCGAGCACGAAGATCGGCCAGGTCAGCGGGGTGAAGACGGCGACCGCGACCATGGCGAAGATGGCCGGCACGTGGACAACCAGCTGCCAGGGCACGATCCGGCGCTGACCGAGCACGTCGATCAGCCGGGACAGCTGCGGGCTCACCGCGGCCGCCGACAGGGCGTACAGCGCGGACACGCTGCCCGCGATCGCGTAGGACCCGCGCTCGACCGACAGCAGCATGACCGCGCCGAGGCCGGCCATCGACAGCTGCATACGGGCAAGCAGTCCGGCCGCCGAGAAGCGGAAGGCGCCGGGGCGCCGGAGGACCTGGAAGTACGGGCCGAACACCGGTGGAGCTCCTGTTCTGACGGCGCCGCGGGTGGTGACCGGGCGCTGTGGTTCTGCTGGTTCGTGGTGCTGGTGGTGCTGAAAGCTGGTGGTGCCGAGTCGCTGGTACCGGTACCGCAGTGCAGGTGGCAGGGAGTCCGCAGTTGATACGACGCCGAGGAACCACCCGAATCACTGAACCGTCCAGCCGGTACAGTTATTCCCGTACAGTCTAGGCATGCCGACCGACACCCGCGAACGGATTCTCCGGGCGCTACGTCACCTGCTCGCCACCGGCGGGACGGACGCCGTGACCCTGGAGGCGGTCGCCGCCCAGGCCGGTGTCTCCAAGGGCGGACTGCTCTACCACTTCCCGTCGAAGGCGGCGCTCTATGCCGGCCTGCTCGACGCGGTGCGCGACAGCGTGCGGCGCGAGATGGCGGAGGCGACCGAGCGGTCCGGGGCTGCGCGCGGTTTCCTGGAGTACTCCGAACCGACGGAGGACGACGAGGCCGGCTTCTTCACCTCGTTGATCGCCGCGGTCCGCACCGGCAGCAGTGCCGAGGCCGGCACCGGCACCGAGACCGACGGGGTCGGGCCGGGCGAGCAGCTCGTCGAGATCTTCCGCGAGTGGGAGGACCCGATGCGGGCGGCCGTCCCCGACCCGGTGCAGGCCGAGATCATCCGGCTGGTCGGCTACGGCCTGTACTTCGGTGCTCTCGCCGGCCTGCCGCCGGTGCCGGACACACTGCTGACGCAGGTCTTCGACCGGGTTCTCGACGAACCTTCCTGATCCGTCCGGCCGCTTCGGGACCAGTCGAACGGTCTCGACAGCCTCGTCGACCGGTCTCCGCTGGAATCGTCGCCCGATCTCGGCGTGACCCGTCGACAGTTCTCCGGGGGGCCGTCGTGCCGTCTCACCGCGACCCATCGTGCTGTCCCACGGCGACTTGCCATGCCGTCTCAACAGGACCCGCCGTGCCGTCTCAACAGGACCCGCCGTGCCGTCTCAACAGGACCCGCCGTGCCGTCGCAACGGGACGGTCGTGCTGTCCCAGCGGGACCCGTCGTGCCGTCTCACCGCGACTCGTCGTCCAAGCGGTGCAACTCGAGCGCGACGAACACCGACTGCAGCTTCTCGGCGTCGTCGAGGAACGGCCCGAGCACCGACTCGATGCGGGAGATGCGCTGTCGCATGGTGTTCCGGTGCACGAAGAGGTGACGCGCGGCCTCGGCGACATTGCCCTGGGTGGCCCGCAGCGCCCGCAACGTCCGGCGGGTCTCGGCCGCCTCGGCGTCGGTCCCCGCGGCCGGCCCCAGCACCTCCGCGACGAAGGCGCGGCGTTCGTGTTCGGGCACCTGGAACAGCAGCCGCAGCAGGCCGAGCTTCTCATAGCGGGTGACCTGATTCGCGGCGCCCATCCGTCGGCCGATGGTGGCGGCCCGCCGGGCCTCACGGTGCGCGCCGGGCAGGCTGCGCAGCTCGGCCACCACCCCGCTCACCCCCATCGCCAGCGGCAGCGGCGTGGTGCGGCGGAAGGAGCGGAGCAGCTGGTCCAGGTCGACGGCCTCATCCACCAGCAGCACCACGCCGCCCTCGTGCACGACGGTCACCGCCCGCGGGTCCACGTGCCGGGCCCGCGCGTCCAACGGCGCCGCCAGCCGCTGGAGACCCGCCCGCCCGACCGACTGCGCGAACGGCTCGACCACCAGCAGGGCGACCCGCCGAGTGGGGAACAGCCGTAGCCGGCGGGCCCGGCGCACCGCCGCCTCCCGGGCCTGCAGGTCCTCGCCCAGGATCTGCACCAGGTGGGTCTCGGCCGGCCCGGCCCGGTTGCGGGTGGCCTGCCAGCCGACGACGGCCAGCGCGATCACCCCGGTCACCGCCTGCACCATCACGATCTCGTCCGCGGCCAGCCGCCTGTCCCGGGTGACCTCGATGCCGCCAACCGACTGACCGCCGTGGTGCAGGTCGGTCTGCCACATCTCCCCCGCCGCCGGCCCGTCCACACCGGCAGCGAGAGGTGCTGCGGCAGCGATCATCTCCATCGGACCGAGGGCCTCCGCAGCCACGACATCCGGTCCCTGCGCGCCCTCCGCGCGCCGGGCAGCCGGCGCCGCGGCCTCGACAAGCACCGACCTGCCGGATCCGGTCACCGTCACCGTCGCTCCGAGCATGACCGCCAGCCGGGGCACCAGGACGTCGAGATCGACCTCACCCGCGAGGAGGCCGGCCAGTCCGGCGCCGTCGACCGCGGGCGGCGGCACCATGCGCAGGGTCTCGTTGATGTCGGCGACGACCTCCCGGGCCGCAGCCTCACCGGCCCACAGCAGGCCGACCCCGAGGTCGGCCGCTGCCGCGACCGCCGCGCGGGACGGAGCCCGGCCGCCACCGGTGGCGACCACGAGATTGCGCGCCCCGCTGCGGTGCTGCACCCGGGCGATGACCAGCGCGAGCGGTTGCCGGCCGCGGCGCCGCGCCCCGGACCAGTCCAGCACCGCGAGCGCACCGGGCCCCTCGCTGCTCCCGCCGCCGGGCTGCTGCTCGCGCGCCGGCTCCGGCGTGAGCAGCTCCTCCGGCCGGACCAGCCGGGCGCCGGTGACCTCGCCGCCGTTCGGGGGTGACAGCACCAGCAGACCGGTCGCGCTCGCGACCCGGTTCAGGTCCACGGCCGGACCCGTCGGGCAGGATGGGGCGCATGCGTTCGCTGCCGACCATCGACCTGCGCCCGGCGGCCGACCGACGGGCCGCCGCCCGCCAGCTCGAGCTGGCCTGCCGGCACGTCGGGCTGTTCGAGGTGGTCGGCCACGGGATCCCGGAAGAGCTGACGGAGGAACTGTTCTCGGTCACCCGCGAGTTCTTCGCACTGCCGGACGAGCAGAAGGCGGCCGTCGCACAACCGGCCGCGGACCAGGTGCGTGGCTGGTCGGCGTTCGGCAGCGAGGGGCTGGCCTACTCGCTCGACGAGGAGTCGCCGGCCGATCTCAAGGAGAAGATGGACATGGGGCCGGTGCACACCGGGTCCGGGCCGTACTTCGACCCGGCCGCCGCCGGACCGCACCTGGCGGCCAACCACTGGCCGACGACACCCGCACGGATGCAACAGGTCTGGGAGTCGTACTTCGGTCACCTGGAGCGGATCGGCGCCGCCCTCCTCGCCCTGTGCGCACATGCCTGGGGGCTGCCGGACGACTGGTTCGACGAGCGGATCGACAAGCACATCAGCATGTTGCGTGCGCTGTACTACCCCGAGCAGGTCGCCCTGCCGCTCACCGGCCAGCTCCGGGCCGGGGTGCACAGCGACTACGGCGCCTTCACCCTCGTCACCGCCGAGGACCGCCCGGGCGGCCTGGAGGTGCTGGACCGCGGTGGCGAGTGGATCCCGGTGACCACCACCCCGGGCCGCGTCCTCGGCTGGTTCGGTGACCTGTTCGCGGAGTGGACGGCCGACGAGTGGCCGTCGACCCTGCACCGGGTGGTCAACCCGCCGCGCGGGCTGGCCACCGAGAGCTCCCGGCTGGCGTTCGCCTTCTACCAGGAGCCCAACTACGACATGCACGTCGACATCCTGCCGCCGTTCCGCGGCCGTGAGCAGGACGCCGGGGCGCCGCTGCTCACGGCCGGGGACCACCTGCGGCAGAAGTACCTGCGGCAGACCACCTTCGGCAGCCGCAGCGGTGACCTCACGGCAGGTGGTTGATCCGGAACGCATTGCCCTCGGGGTCGAGCACCACGGCCTGCCAGGCCCCGTAGTAGGTGCGGTGCGGCGCCTGCACCAGGGTCCCGCCGGCCGCGATCGCCACCTCGAGCATCGCGTCGACCTGGTCGTCGGTCTGCGTCTCGAAGGTGATGAAGGTCCGCACCCCGTTGTCGGCCACGGTCGGCCGGGGCAGCTCGAGCAGGTCGTAGGCGGTCTCCGCACGGCTGAAACCGATGACGGTGTCACCGATCTGCAGCCCGCGGAAGTGCTCGGACCGCAGCTCCTCCACCTCCGGCAGGCCGAACACACCCCGGTAGTACTCGAAGAGCCCGACCATGTCGGTGGCGAAGAAACTGGTGAAGGACAGCCCCACCGTCGGGGCCGGGACGGCAGCCATGATCAGAAGCTGACCTTGCCTTCGAACTCCGCATAGCGGTACGGGTGCTCGGCGACCACGGAGTCGGCGTCCGCATCGGTGATCATCGCCTGGAAGATGGGGTTGTCGAAGGTCGGCGTGCCGCCCTCGAGCTTCGCCCGGACCGCCTCCGCGCACACGAGTCCCGTCTCGGCCGCCGAGTAGTAGCGGGCCGCGGCCAGGTAGGGCGTGCCGAAGTAGGTGAACATCTCGTCGTCGGCGTCGCTGGAGATGTGGGTGATGGTGTCGATCGACTGCGCCTTCAGGTACGAGGCGATGCCGTCGCTCATCGAGGCGGAGTAGGCGACGACGGCGGTCGCGTCCGGGTTCGCCTGCAGGCCGGTCTCGACGATCTTCGTCGCCTGGTCGCGACCGAAGAAGCCCTGCTCCCGGACGACGATCTCGAAGCCGCTGCCGTCCAGCGAGGCATCCAGGCCCTCGTCGATCTTCTCCGAGAAGCCCTGGCCGACGATGCCCTGGACCACGATCACCTTGCCGGGCTTGGCGTTCGCCTTCAGGTACTCACCGATCAGCTTGCCGCCCTCGACCGAGTCCAGGTTGGCGACACCGGTGAAGTACTGGTCGGCGTCGGACTCCCCGGGCCACAGGCCGTTGCCCACGGCCACGCCCTGATCGGCGCAGAGCTGCGCGGCCTTGGCGATGGTGGTCGAGTCGGCGGGCAACACGACGAGCCCGTTGATGCCCTGCGACAGCAGGTTCTGGATGTTGCCGAGCTCGGTGCTGGAGTCGAAGTTGCTCTGCACCCCGATGACCTCGTACTCGGTGCCCTCGAGCGCCTTCATCACGCCCTCGGCCACGTAGCCGGAGTAGGCATTGATGCCGTTGAGCGAGATGCCGATGGTCATGCCGGCCCCGGCGCCGCTCGCGGCGGACGTCGCCTCGGACGCCGAGGTCGCCCCGGAAGTCTCCGACGCCGACGACGCCGAGGTGGCCGCGGACGCGGAGGTGGTGCCGGCGGAGGACGCCGTGGTGCCGGGAGTGGTGGTGGCAGCGGGGGTCTCGTCGCTGCCGCAGGCGGCCGCGACACCGCCGAAGGCCATCACGCCGGCCACCAGGCCGGTGCTGCGCAGGAAGGTGCGCCGGTCGAAGCTGCGGCGGTCGATCTTGAAGATCTTCCCGGCCGGGAAGTGCGAACCGGGCTGCTCGTCGGACATGTGGGTCTCCCATCGGTGGCGGATGTCTGGCATGCGAGAGGCGCAGGCCCGGGTGGTGCGTGGTGTCGTGGACAGGGCGGTGGAGCACAGGCGGAGGAGCACGGGTCGTGCGACAGGCGTTGCAGGAGCGGGTGGTGCGGGCATGCGGTGCAGGAACTGCGGGTGGTGCACCGCGGCGTCGGTGACGCGGCCGCCCCCGGCCGACCGGCCGGGAGGAGAACTGTGGGTGGAACGCGGGTCAGCCGGGCGGTGCCGCTCCGGTGACGGACGACGGTGTGGCCGCGGCCCGCCTGGCGAACCGCCGGCCGGACTCGCGGTACCGGTCGGCGAGCGCGGTCGCCAGCACGGCGAAGACGAGAATCCCGCCCGAGACCAGGCTCTGGTAGGCCCCGGGCACCCGGAGGAAGGTCAGCGACGCACCGACCACGCCGAACACCAGGGCGCCGAAGAAGGTGCCGACCATGGTGCCGCGACCGCCGGCCAGGGCGGCGCCGCCGAGCACGGTGGCCGCGATGACACTGAGCTCGAGGCCGATGCCGGACCTGGGGTCGCCGCTGGACAGCCGCGCCATCATCACCAGGCCGGCGATGCCGACGATCAACCCGTTCAGCATGAACAGCTCGACGGTCAGCCGCTTGGTCGGGATGCCGGCGAGATAGGCTGCCTGCGGCGAGGATCCGAGGGCGTAGACGTTGCGGCCGAACTTGGTGAAGTGCAGCACCAGGCCGGCCAGGATCAGCACGACCAGCAGCACGAAGGCCGGTGTGCGGAGCCCTAGCGGCTGGCCGAAGCCGAGCCAGTCCAGGCCCTCCGGGACTGCGACCGGGGTGTTGTTGGCCAGCACCAGGGCGAGCGAGGCGAAGATGCTGAGCCCGCCCAGGGTGAGGATGAACGGCGGCACCTTCAGGAAGGCGACGATGAGCCCCCAGATCGCCCCGACGACCACACCGACGACGAGACACAGTGCGATGACGGCGGGATCGCTCCAGTCGGCACCCAGCATCTTCGCCGCCAGCACGGCGAGGAAGGAGACCATACTGCCCACCGACAGGTCCATCTGGCCGCCGATGATCAGGAACGTCTGGCCGGCGGCGAGGATCCCGAGAGCGGCGATCTGGGTGAGGATGTTGTTGAAGTTGTTCCAGGTCAGGAACGCGTCGTTGCGGGAGTTCGAGAAGATCGACAGCACCACGACGGCCAGCAGCAGCGGCAGCACCGTGCGCAGCGCCGCCAGCGCCGGCGACGACGGCCGGCCGGCCCGCACCGGGGTGGCCGTACTCCTGCCGTCCGGCGCCGGTGTCTTGCTGAGAAGGTCGCTCACGCCGTCACTCCCGTGCCCATTTCCAGTTGGTACAACCGCTCCGGCGACACCTCTGCGCCGTCGACCTCCGCCACCACCGAGCCATCCCGGAAGACCAGCACCCGGTCGGCCAGGCAGGCGATCTCCTCGTAGTCGCTGGAGACCATCACCACGGACAGTCCTTGCGCGGTGAGATCGATGAGCTGCTCGTAGATCTCGAACTTCGCCGCGACGTCGACACCGGCGGTGGGCTGGTCCAGCACCAGCACGTCGCTGCCGGCCAGCAGCCAGCGGGCGAAGATCACCCGCTGCTGGTTGCCGCCGGACAGGGTGGCGACCGGGCGCTGCGGATCATCGGCCCTCACCCGGCCGCGACGCAATGCCTCGCGCGCCGTCGCCAGCGCCCGGCGGGGCCGGAACAGCCAGGTGGACGGGCCGCGCTCCGACAGCAGCAGGTTCTCCGAGATCGACCGCTCCAGCAGCAGTCCCCCGGCCTTGCGATCGGCCGGCACGAACCCGATGCCCTGCGACGCGGCGCCGCTGCGGCCACCCAGCCGGGACCGGCCGACGGTGACCATGCCGGTGTCCGGTCGCTGTGCGCCGGCCAGCACCTCGGCCAGTTCCGACGTCCCGGAGCCGGCCGCCCCGCAGAGTGCCAGGATCTCGCCGCTGCGCAATTCGACGTCGGTGGTGCGCAGTCCGGGTGCGCGGGCCACCCCGTTCGCGGACAGGGTGATCCGGCCGTGGTCGCGATCCGGCCGCGGCAGCCGGGTGTGCGCGACGTCGCGGTCGAACATGATCCGCACCAATTCGTCGGAGTCCGTCTCGGCCACAGCCAGGTCGGCGACGTGCGCGCCGTTGCGCAGGACCGTTGCCCGGTCGACGATCTCGAACACCTCGTGCAGGTGGTGGGAGATGTAGAGCAGCGAGGTGCCGGCCGCCCGCAGCCCGTCGATCACCCGGAACAGCACGTCGACCTCACTGCGTCGCAGCGAGGCGGTCGGCTCGTCCATCACCACCAGCGGCGCCGGCCGGTGCACGGCCCGGACCAGTTCCACCAGCTGCTGCTGGGCGGCGGTGAGATCCCCGGCCAGGGCGCGCGCGTCGACCGCGACGCCCACCCGGTCCAGGTGTTCCTGGGCCAGCCGCACCATGGTGCGGTAGCCGACCCGGCCGGCGGTGGACGGCAGGTCGTCCAGCAGCACGTTCTGCGCCACCGACAGGTCCTTGGCGATCTGCCGCTCCTGGTGCACCACCCGCACGCCGAGCCGCTGGGCGGCCCGCGGGGTGTGCGTGCGGAGCTCCTGCCCGCCGATGAGAACGCTGCCGGTGTCGGGCTTCTGCGCCCCGGTGATCACCTTGATCAGGGTCGATTTGCCGGCCCCGTTCTCACCGAGCAGCGCGTGCACGCTGCCGGCGCCCACGGTCATGTCGACCGAGCGCAGCGCCCGCACCCCGGGGAACGTCACGCTGACGTCCACGACCTGCAACGCCGGCACGCCCGGTGCCGTCGGCGTCGCGGGTGAGGTCATGCGGGCGTCCTCCTGGTGGTGCGTGGGGTGGTGGTGCGCGGGGTGGTACCGGGGTCCGGTGGGGCAGGGAGCGGGCGGGACCTATGGACAATGCACTGTGCGGGCGCCGTGGGCGAGGCCTTGCGCACGATCGAAACAACATGGACACCGCCGGTGACATCCCGGAAACCTGGGCCACCGTCCCGGCCCCGGTCGGCCGGGATGCGCGACCGTGTCACAGATCCAGTACCAGCACGTCGGTCTCGGACCTGCTGACGCAGATGGTGATGCGCTTCCCGGCTTCCTTCGCCCGCTTGCTCAGCACGGTGTCGCGGTGCGCGGGGCGGCCTTCCAGCACCTTCTGCACGCAGCTGCCGCACTCACCCTTGCGGCAGGTGAAGTCGACCGGGACGTGCTTCTCCACCTCCTCGAGAATGGACCGGTCCGGGCCGATCTCCAGGCGATGACCACTGGCCCGCAGCTCGACGACGAAGGAGTCCGGCGGCGGCACGCCGGTCAGCCGCCGGCCACGAGCGAGGCGAGGCCCTGCTGCGGCGCCGGGCCACCGCTGTGCGTCTTGACGAACTTGCTGATCAGGTGATCGCCGGAGGTGACCGGGGCGTACTTCGGCTCCTCACCCTCGGGCACGCAGCTCGGCAGCACCTCGACCAGCGCGTCGTAGTTCGGCTGGTGGAAGAAGACCAGCGACATCCGGCGGCTGTCACCGCTGTCGGCGGGCGGCGGGGCCACCCGGTGCCGGGTGGAGATCCACTCGTCGTTCGTCCACTGCGCCATCAGGTCGCCGATGTTGACGACGAAACCGCCCGGCACCACCGGCACCGGCATCCAGTCGCCGTCCTGGGTGAAGACCTGCAGGCCGCCGGGTGCCTCCTCCTGCCGCACGATGGTCAGGCTGCCGTAGTCGGTGTGCGCGCCGGCCCGCATCTGCCCGGGCAGCGGTGCCGTGCCGGTGTGCGGGTAGTTGATCGCCCGCAGCATGCTGATGTCCTTGTCGATCTTGTCGGCGAAGAAGTTCTCCGGCAGCTCCAGCGCCAGCGCGAAGGCACCCATGATCCGTCCGCAGAGATCGTTCATCACACCGAAGTACTCGGTCCAGATCGATTCCATGGCAGCGGGTTCCGCCGGCCACTGATTGGGCAGGAAGTGACCGCCGGCGTTCTCCACCGAGTAGTAGGGGTCGCCCTTCGGCACGTCGACCGGTCCGACGTCGTACTTCTCGTGCAGGTCCGGCGGGGTGGACACGTCGTCGCTGTAGGCGAAGGACTGCTCGCCGACCGCGCAGTAGCCGCGGATGGTCTCCGGGTTCGGCTGTGCGACGGCCCGCTTGGTGGACATCTCCTGGTCGAAGAAGTTGCGCGAGACGTCGTACATCCGCTGCACCAGGCCGAGGTCCACACCGTGCCCGATGACCTGGAAGAAGCCGATCTCACGACAGGCCTCACCGATCTGTGCCACCACCGCGGCCTTCGCCGCCGGGTCGCCGCCGGTCAACGGTGCGATGTCGATGACCGGGACGACACTCTCCGGGTTGCTCACTGGGATCTCCTTCGGTCCGGTGCTGCTGGTCTGGTCCGGTGCGTTCTGGCTGGTCGGTCGGTGGCGATCCGGGTGCGTCGCCCGGTCCCGCAGCGGCGTGCGGCGATCCGTCGCTGCCGGCCGTCCCCACGTGAACGACACCCGGCCGGCCGGATCCACCGGTGGCGGACCGGGGTGACGCCGGCGTGCGGCGGCGCCGACCCGACCAGCATCGCGGGGCGGCGCACCGACCGGCAATGTCCACACTGCACATCCCGGACCGTCGGATCGGGCCGTGGTGCACACCGGCAATCCGGGCGTCACACCCGGAAACGCGGACCGCCGCCCGACACAAGGATCGGAGCCCGGGCGGGCCCGCCACGGATGGGGACAAGGCAGCCGGACGGCGGACGGCCCGGTCGGCGATCGGCAGCGGCCGGCGCCTGTCAGTGGTTGTCTGCGGTTGTCAGTAGTTGTCAGTAGTTGTCAGTAGTTGTCAGTAGTTGTCAGTGGTTATCAGCGGTTGTCAGCGGCTGTCGGTCGGTTGCGGGAGGATGACCCCGTGCAGGACATCGAGATCTCCGGGGACATGATCCGGCTGGGCCAGCTGCTGAAGCTGGCCGGCGCGGTGGACACCGGCGCGGACGTGCGCCCGCTGCTCGCGGACGGCCTGGTGACCGTCAACGGCGAGGTGGAGACCCGGCGCGGGCGGCAGTTGCACAAGGGCGACGTCATCGCGCTGGACGGCGACCCGGTCCGGCTGGTCTGAGCCGCCCCGTCGCGATCGGCGCGAGCACCACGCCCGCACCGCACCGCATCGCACCGCACTGACAGAGGAGTCCGGATGGACATCAAGAAGGTCAACGAAGGTGTGATCGCGCAGTTCCGCGCGGGCGGCGAGATCGAGGGCATGCACCGGGACCGGCTGCTGCTGCTCACCACCACCGGCCGCCGGTCCGGGCGGCCGCACACCAGCCCGATGATGTTCCACCGCGAGGGGGACGAGGTGCTGGTGATCGCGTCCAACATGGGCGCGCCCCAGCACCCGGCCTGGTATCTCAACCTGGCGGCGGATCCGGCCGTGCACGTCGAACTGCCGGACGAGGAGTTCGACGGCACCGCACACGCGGCGACCGGTACCGACCGGGACCGGCGATGGTCGATGATCACCCAGCTGTACCCGTTCTTCGCCGAGCACGAGCAGCAGACCGACCGGGAGATCCCGGTGGTGGTGCTCACCCGGAGCGACACCGACTAGAGGACGTCGACGTTCTCGCTGCGCGGAGTGATCTCGCCGGAGGCGATCCCGTCGACCCAGTGGCAGGCGACCTTGTGCCCCGGGCGGTGCTCGACCAGCTCGGGCCGCTCGTCGTCGCACCGGGTGGGCTGCCGCCAGGGGCAGCGGGTGTGGAACCGGCAGCCGGTCGGCGGGTTGGCCGGGGAGGGCAGGTCGCCGGTGAGCAGGATGCGCTCCCGGCTGTCCTCGACCACCGGGTCCGGCACCGGGACCGCGGACAGCAGCGCCCGGCTGTACGGGTGCAGCGGCTCGGCGTAGAGCGCCTCGGAGGTGGTCTCCTCGACCAGTGCGCCCAGGTACATGACGCCGACCCGGTCGGCGATGTGCCTCACCACGGCCAGGTCGTGTGCGATGACCAGGTAGGTCAGGCCGAGCTCGCGCTGCAGGTCCTCCAGCAGGTTGACCACCTGCGCCTGCACCGAGACGTCCAACGCGGACACGGGTTCGTCGGCGACGATGAGGTCCGGGTCGACGGTGAGCGCCCTGGCGATGCCGATCCGCTGCCGCTGCCCGCCGGAGAACTCGTGCGGGTACTTGGCCAGCGAGCTGCCCGGCAGCCCGACGGCGGCCAGCAACTGCCGGAGCCGCCGGTTGGTCTCGGCCGCGGATCCGGCCAGGTCGTGCGCCTTCATGCCCTCGACCAGGATGGACTCCACCGACTGGCGCGGGTCGAGCGAGGACAGCGGGTCCTGGAACACCATCTGCATCCGGCGGCGCTCGCGGCGCAGCTCGCCGGTGCCCATCGCGGCCACGTCGACGCCGTCGAACCACACCGAGCCCGAAGTCGGCTCGGTGAGGCGCAGGATCGCACGCCCGAGAGTGGACTTGCCACAACCGGATTCGCCGACCAGGCCGTAGGTCTCGCCGCGCTGCACGGACAGGCTGACCCCGTCGACGGCGTACACGTGGCCGACGGTGCGGTCGAAGAGCACCCCGCGCCGGATCGGGAAGTGCACCTTGAGGTCCTCGACCACCAGCAGCGGACCGGCCGGGTCGAGCGCCGTCCCGGCCGCACCGGCACCGGCGTCGGGCAGGTCGGCGGTCACGAGATCTCCTGTTCCAGCACGGCGACGTCCGCGTAGACCTCGGGCGCGTCCGCGGACACCGGGTGGTGACAGCGGAGCCAGTGCCCGGCCGGGCGTTCCATCGCGATCTCCAGCTGCGGTGTGGTTTCCCGGCAGGCGGCGACCTCCCGGTCGCAGCGCGGCGCGAACGCACATCCGGACGTCCACGGGATGTTGTCGGACACCGACCCGCGGATCGGGGTCAGCCGCTGCTCCAGCGCGTCCAGTCGCGGGATCGACCGCAGCAGGCCGTGCGTGTACGGGTGACCGGGCGAGGAGAACAGGTCGTGCCGGCCGGCCCGCTCCACGATCCGCCCGCCGTACATCACGTTGACCTCGTCGCACAGCCCGGCGACCACGCCCAGGTCGTGGGTGATCATGATCAGTGCGGTGCCGTGGTCCTGCACGAGACTGCGCAGCAGGGAGAGGATCTGGGCCTGGATGGTGACGTCCAGCGCGGTCGTCGGCTCGTCGGCGATCAGCAGCCGCGGCCGGCAGGCCAGCGCCATGGTGATCAGCGCCCGCTGCCGCAGCCCGCCGGAGAGCTGGTGCGGGTACTCCTTGAGCCGCCGGTTCGGGTCCGGGATGCCGACCTGGTCGAGCAGGTCGGCCGACTCGCGCAGCGCCGCCGAGCGCTTCATCCCGCGGTGCCGGATCAGCACCTCGGCGACCTGGATCCCGATGGACACCACCGGGTTCAGGCTGGACAACGGGTCCTGGAAGATCATCGCCAGGTCCCGGCCGCGCTTGTCCCGCATGGCCGGCCGGGACAGGGTGAGCAGGTCGGAGCCCTCGAACAGCACCTTCCCCTGCACGCGGGTGTTGCGGCCGGACAGCAACCGCATGATCGCCAGCGAGGTGACCGATTTCCCGGAGCCGGACTCCCCCACGATGCCCAGCGTGTGCCCGGGCGTGAGCCGGAACGACACCCCGTCCACCGCGGCGAACGGTTCCGTCCCGCGGCGGCGGAACTCCACGCGCAGGTCCTCGACGGACAGCAGCTCCTCGGACATCGCGCTCACCTCCGGTTCTTCGGATCGATGGCCTCGCGCAGCGTCTCGCCGAGCAGGGTGAAACCGAGCGAGACCACGATGATGCAGCCGGCCGGCCAGAACGCCAGCCCGGGGTGCGAGTCGATACGGTCCTGCGCCTCGCCCAGCATCTGTCCCCACTCCGGCGTCGACACGTCCTGGGAGCCGAGACCGAGGAAGGACAGCGCGGCCGCGTCGATGATCGACACGGCGACCACGAGGGTGGCCTGCACGATCACCGGCGACAGCGAGTTCGGCAGCATGTGCCGGAAGACGATCGCCGGCCGCCGGACGCCGAGGGACCGTGCGGCCAGCACATGGTCGGACTCCCGCTGCGCCAGCATCTGCCCGCGCAGCAGCCGGGCGAAGACGGGTATCTGCACCACCGAGACGGCGATGATCACGGTCGTCAGGTTGGGGTTGGCGAACAGCACCGAGATCGAGATCGCCAGCAGCAGCGAGGGGATCGAGAGCATGACGTCCACGATCCGCATCACGACGGTGTCCACCACACCGCCGAACGCGCCGGCCAGGATGCCCAGGATCAGGCCGCCGGTCAGCCCGATCAGCGTGGCGAACACACCGACCAGCAGGGTCTGCCGACTGCCGAGGATGAGGCGGGAGAACAGGTCCCGGCCGAGCGTGTCGCCACCGAGCGGGAAACCCGGTTGGGACGGGGCGATCTGGTTGCGGGCACGCGACGTCTGGCCGATCAGCAGCTGCTCGCCGGGGTCGTGCGGGGCGATCCACGGCGCGACGATCGCCAGCAGCACGAAGGCCACGATGATCACCGCGCCGACCCAGAACACCGGGCTGACCCGCAGCCGCCGCCAGGCCTCGGCGATCAGCGAGACTCCGCGCTCGGAGCCGGCGGCGGAGTCGTCGGGGTCCGGCGCGCCGAGGGCGGCGAGCCGGTCGATGCGGTCCTTGCGGCCGGCGCCGACCGCCGAGAGCGGCGACAGCGCGGGCTTCTCGAGACCCGAGGGGGTGTCACTCATCTGCGTCTCACCGTACCCGGATCCGGGGGTCGATCACCGCGTACAGCAGGTCGACCACGAGGTTGATGATGACGAAGGTGGCCGCCGACGCGAGGATCAGCAGCTGCAGCACCGGGTAGTCCTTCCTGGTGAAGGCGATCGACGTCGCCTCGCCCAGACCCGGGTAGGCGAAGACCTTCTCGGTCAGCACGGCGCCGGCGAGCAGGGCACCCGCCTGCAGGCCGGTGACCGTCACCACCGGCAGCATGGCGTTGCGCAGCACGTGCCGGTTGCGGATGGTGCCGCGCTGCAGGCCCTTTGCCTCCGCGGTCCGGATGAAGTCCTCGTGCTGCACCTCCAGCACCGAGGACCGGGTGATCCGGAAGATCACCGCGAAGGGGATGGTGCCGAGCGCGATCGACGGCAGGATCAGGTGCTCGACGGCGTCCCAGGAGGCGTCCCACTCCCGGGTCATGATGCCGTCGAGGATGAAGAAGTTCGTGACGCGGGTGGCGTCGATGTCCGGCGACTGCCGGCCGGACGGCGGCAGCCAGCCGAGTTTCACCGCGAACACGAACTTGAGCACGTAGGCCAGGAAGAACACCGGCACCGCGATGCCCAGCAGCGAGACGACGACACCGGCGTTGTCCACGATGCCGCCGCGGCGGCGGGCGGCCAGGTACCCGAGCGGGATGCCGAGGATCAGCGCGAAGAGCATCGCGCCGATGGCCAGCTCGATGGTGGCCGGGAACCGGTCGCCGAACACCTCCAGCGCGCTGGAACCCGGTGCCACGGCGGTGGACTCACCGAAGTTGCCCTGCAGCACCCGGCCGAGGAACTTGAAGTACTGGACGATCAGCGGCTGGTCCAGACCGAGGACCGCCTCCAGCTCGAGGCGCTTCTCCGGGGTGGCGCGGTCACCCAGCATCGCGGTGACGGTGCCACCGGGCAGGCTGCGCAGCCAGACGAACAGCAGCAGGGAGAGCACCAGCAGGACCAGGACCAGCTGGAGCAGTCGGCGGACGGTGTATCTCAACACGAGGAGAACCTCACGGCGGCGGTGTCCTTCGGTGGTGCCGGTGCGGACTGCCCGTCCACGCGCAGCCGCCGGGGTCCGTGGCGGTACGGACCCCGGCGGCGTCGATCACGCGGGACGGAGCAGGTGGATCACTCCGACTTGAAGACCGTCATGAACTTCTCGTCGGTCAACGGGCTGGGCACCAGACCCTGCACCGTCGACGCGACCACGATGGCCGGCGGCGAGTGCGAGATCGGGATGGCGGGGAGGTACTCGGCCATCAGCTTCTTGTTGAGCGCGACGTACAGGTCGTTGCGCTTGGTGTCGTCCGGCTCCGAGTCGGCGGTGGCCAGCTCCTCGGAGAGGGTGGTGCCCCATGGGGCGTCCTCGGTCGAGAAGCGGCTGGTCGGGTCGGAGAAGAACGTCCCGATGAAGTTGTCCGGCGTGTTGTAGTCACCGGTCCAGCCCAGCAGGAACAGGTCCGGCTGACGACCGTCGACACCGTCGAGATAGCCACCGTTCCACGGCTTGCTGGTCTCGTTCACGGTGATCCCGACGTCCTCGAGATCGGCCTTGAACGCGGTGAACACGGCCTTGGGGTCCGGCATGTACGGCCGCGACACCTCGGTCGGCCACCAGAAGTTCAGCGTCAGGTTCGCCTGGCCGGCCTCGGCCAGCAGGGCCTTGGCCTTCTCCGGGTCGTAGTCGTACTTCTCGACGTCGGTGGTGTAGCCGTCGACGGTGTCCGGGTAGTACTCCAGCGCGACCTGGGCGCCCTCGGGCAGCTGCGAGGTCACGAACTCCTCGCGGTTGAGGGCGTAGGCGATGGCCTGGCGGACCTTGAGGTCCTGCAGCGCCGGGTTGTTCTTCTGGTCGATGCCCAGGTACAGGATGTTGAACGCCGGGCGGACGGCGACGTTGAAGCCCTCGTCCGTCAGCCCCTGCCAGTCGGCCGGGTTCGGCAGGTCGTAGCCGTCGATGGTGCCGGCCTGCAGCTCCTGCTTGCGCGCCGTCTCGTCCGGGATGATCTTGAAGATCAACTGGGCGACCTTGGCCTTCTCGCCCCAGTAGTCCTCGTTGCGGACCAGCGTCACCGTGTTGTTCGCGGTGTCGTAGGAGTCGAAGGTGAAGGGGCCGGTGCCGGTCGGGTGCTCGGTGGCGTAGGCCGGGTACTCGAAGGAGTCACCGACGGCCTTCACGTCGTTGGCGTCGTACTCGTCGAGAGCCTTCGGCGACTGGATCGAGAACGACGGCAGACCCAGGATCGCCGGGAACTTCGAGGTGTACCGGGTCAGGGTGATGACCGCGGACGCGGCATCGGTGGCCTCGCAGGACTTGTAGAGGCTGGGCGTGGAACTGCCCTTGAAGCCGCCCATGGTGTCCGACCAGTACTGGGCCTGGGTGGCGCCGGCCTCGGTCTGCGAGTACATGCGCTCGAAGTTGTAGCAGACGGCCTCCGCATCGAGATCCGTTCCGTCGGCGAACTTCACGCCCTGGCGGACCTTGAACGTCCAGGTGAGGCCGTCCTCGGAGCTCTCCCACGACTCGGCCAGCAGCGGCTCGACATCGGCGGTGCCGGCCTTGAAACCGACCAGCCCCTCGGACATCTGGCGGGTGACCCGGAACGTCTCTCCGTCGGTCGCGTAGAGCGGGTCGAACATGCTCGGGGCACCGGCAGCGCCGAAGATGAAGGTCTGGTCGGTCTCGCCACCGCCCCCGGACGAGCTGGTCGCCGATGCGGACCCTTCGCCGGTTCCGCCGGACGAGGTCTCCACCGCGGAGGAACCGCCGGAGGCCGAGGTGGCCGGTGCGGCGTTCGACGACGACGTCGCGTTGTCCCGGTCGGAGCTGGCACAGGCAGCCATGCTCATCGTCATCGCGGCGGCGAGTCCTGCCGCTGCCCAAGTCCTGCGTGTCACGGTCTTGCGTCTCACCCTGTCGACCTTTCACATTCGCTCGGTGTGCGCGGGTATCCACGGGGCACGCGGCGGCGCCCCGGGATATCGGGGGACCGTACGTTCCGCGCACTGCGGACTCCTAGGTTCGTGACCCTATCGTTACCTTCGCGGTGCCACACCGGGACACCCGTGGGCCGAAGACCTGCAGGGGCGGAAAATCTGTGGCTGTCCGCGTGCCGGGCAAAAGATCGTCCGTCACACCGTTGCCGCTCGATGGAACGGCATTCGCGTCCCGACCAGCGGCCACCGGTCGCCGCAGTCGGACCGTCTCAGTCGGGCCGGACCGTCAGGTCGGCCCGGGACGAGGTCAGATCCCTGGCGAAATGGCCCGTTTCGTCCTGTTGCCAGCGGGTCAGATGGTCGCGCTCCGACTCCCCGTCCCGTCCCACCGATCTGGCCAGACGCTCGGCGGTGGAAGGGATCTCGACCCAGATGAGGGCACTGGTGCGGTCCGACACGGCTGACCTGCCGGCCGACACCCCCTCCAGCACCAGCACCTCGGGCAGCCGGACGGTCACCGTCCGGCCGGGCCGGGGCACGCCGGAGCTCCAGTCCTGCACCACCACCGCACCGTCCTCACCTCGTGACAGCGGTTGCAGCACACCGACTTCCAGCCTCGGCCACCACCCGAAGGGGTCGTCCCAGGTGGCCAGCAGGTCGGTGGAGAACACCGCCCGGCGGATCCCCCGCCGGCGGAATTCGCCGGCCAGTGCGGTGGCGAAAGTCGTCTTACCGGATCCGCTGGGACCGTCGACCGCCACCAACCGCACGGATCCCAGCCGGGGCGGTGCCGCCAGGGTCAGATCGGCGGCGCGGCGGACCGGGTCGTCGGCCGCGCTTCCTACAGGGTCGTCGGCGAGGCGGTACGACCGGTCATCGGCAGGGTCCGGCCGGCCGTCGGCAGGGCGGTCCGGCCGGTCGTCGGCAGGATCCGGCCGGCCGTCACGACCGTCGGCCGGTTCCGGCATCCGCGTCGGGGTCAGGCATCCACGGCGCGGCGCCCGGAGAACGCCCGCCCGAGAGTGACCTCGTCGGCGTACTCCAGGTCGCCACCCACCGGGAGCCCGGAGGCGAGCCGGGTGACGGCGAGGTCCGGGAAGGTGCGGAGCAGTCGCACCAGGTAGGTGGCGGTGGCCTCGCCCTCGAGGTTGGGGTCGGTGGCCAGGATGACCTCGTGCACACCCGGTTCGGCGATCCGGCGCAGCAGCGGCGCGATGCGCAGCTGGTCCGGCCCGATGCCGTCGATCGGCGAGATGGCGCCACCGAGCACGTGGTAGCGGCCGCGGAACTCCCTCGTGCGTTCGACGGCGGCGACGTCCTTGGGCTCCTCGACCACGCAGATGGACCCGGCGTCCCGGCGCGGGTCGCTGCAGATCCGGCACAGGTCGCCCTCGGCGACGTTCCCGCATTCCGTGCAGAACTTGACCTCGTCCTTCACGCGCTGCAGGGCCGCCTGCAACCGGGTCAGGTCGGCGACCTCGACGGTGAGCAGGTGGAAGGCGATGCGCTGCGCGGACTTCGGGCCGATGCCCGGGAGCCGGCCGAGCTCGTCGATCAGGTCCTGGACCGGACCCTCGTACACCGCGTCAGACCTTGTCCGGGCCGGCGTCGATGACGCCGGGCGCGCCGGGGCCGCCGAAGCCCAGCCCACCCAGGCCGAGCCCACCGGCCAGACCGGCCATCTGGTCGGTCACCGCGCCCATGGTGCGGGCGGCCAGCTCGCCGGCCCGGCGCTCGGCGTCACGGACGGCGGCGACGACCAGGTCACCCAGGGTCTCCACGTCGTCCGGGTCGACGACCGACGGGTCGATGACCACGGCCTGCAGCCGGCCCTCGCCGTTGACCACCGCGGAGACCAGACCGCCGCCGGCGGTGCCGGTCACCTCGGCGTCGGCCAACGACGCCTGCGCCGCCGCCATGTCCTCCTGCATCTGCTGGGCCTGCAACATGATCTGGGACAGGTCGGGCATGCCGGGCTGCATGGGTCTCCTCGTTCCGGGTGATTCGACACTTCTCCCGCCGGTGCTGTCCATCCGTCAGGGACGGGCGCCGGCGGCGTCCCGGGCACCATGAGGTCCCGGTGCTGCCAGGGTACGGGCCGCAGCGATCCCGACCGGTTCGCCGTGTCGGCCACGCGGCCGGGTCATCTGCTGGCACTCTGTTCAGGTGTCCCAACAGTCACATCAGTCACATCAGTCACCGCGCCGTCGTCGTGTCGCCCTGATCGCCGCCCTCGGGGTGATCACGCTGACCGCCGCGGCCTGCGGGCAGATCTCCGCGAACGCCCCCACGGCCACCGTCTCGACGAGTTCGTCGACCGCCCTGCCGTCGGCGCCCGCTCCGTCCTCCGGCGCCCAGGTCACCGTGCCGTCGCTGGGCGCACCGCCGAGCAGCGTGTCCAGTGCCCCGACATCCTCGGCCACGCCGTCCGCGACGCCGACCAGCTCGAGCTCCACCCCGCCTCCGCCGCCGCCGACCACGACGTCGGAGGAGACGACCGAGGAGCCCCCGCCGGAGACGACGGAGTCGTCCGAGGAGACGAGTGAGGCACCGCCGGAGACCACGACCCAGGCACCGCCGACCACCCCCGCCCCGCCGAAGACGACCCCGAAGCCGGCCACCGGCGCGGTCGCCGGCAAGGTGGTGGCGATCGATCCCGGGCACAACGGCGGGAACTCCTCCGCACCGGACATCATCAACCAGGAGATCGACGGCGGGAACGGCTTCACCAACGTCTGCAACACCGTCGGCACCGAGTCCACCGACGGCTACCCGGAGCACGCCTTCACCTGGGCTGTCGCCAAGTACCTCAAGGCGGATCTGGAGGCGCAGGGCATCAAGGTGGTGATGACCCGCAACTCGGACGACGGGGTCGGGCCGTGCACGCCGGACCGGGCCAAGACCGAGAACGACTCGGGGGCCGCCGCCGTCATCTCCATCCACGGCGACGGCGCCGACTCGGGCGACCGCGGGTTCCACGTGATCACCAACGGCGACCCGACGGAGATCAGCGCACCGGAGGCGGACGCGTCGCAGGCACTGGCCGTGAGCATCCGGGACGCGATGGTGAACGAGGGCTTCCCGACCTCGAACTGGCTCGGTGAGAACGGGCTCTGGACCCGGGACGACCTGACCGGCCTGAACTTCTCCTCGCGCCCGAAGATCCTCATCGAGTGCGGCAACATGAAGAACGCCACCGACGCGAACCTGATGAGCACCGCGGACGGTCAGCGGCAGTACGCCGCCGGTCTCGCCGCCGGGACCATCGCCTTCCTCAAGTCCCAGGGCTGATCAGGGGGTCGTCGATCGCCCGGCGGCCGGACCGGCCGCCGGGCTCCGATCGGTACCGGTGGGTCCCGCCCGCCCGCCGCTCAGTTGACGGTGACCCCGGCCAGCGACTCGACCGAGATGGGGCCGGGCTCGAAACCGTCGATCCCGGCGCCCACCGCGTACCGGTCCGGCGTGCTGTACAGCGGCAGGGTGATCCGGCGCTGCAGGTAGGTGGCCTCCACCTCCGCGGCCATGTCCCGGCGGTCGGTGGTGTCCACGGTGTCCAGCGCGTCGATCAGCAGGTCGTCGAGGTCGGTCCGCCACTGGGCGCCGACGACACCCTCGACCGTGTCGAGCGAGGGCAGGATGCTGCGCAGGAAGTCGACCGGGTCGGCCGTGTACGGCAGGAAGCCGATGGTCCCGAGGTCGGACACGGTGCCGTTGTCGAAGATCGCGAAGTACTCCGAGGCGCTGGTGACGTTGCGGATCTTCACGGTGAATCCCGCCTGCTCCAGCCAGCCCTTGATCAGGTCGTTCATCTGCCGCTGCACCGGGGCTCGCTGCCCGTAGTCGCGGCCGAGGAGTGTCAGCGTCGCCTTCTTCGACCCGACCAGCTGCTTGGCGCGGACCAGGTCCTGACCGGTGGCCGGGTCGGCGGTCCCGGAGGTGGTCGCCATCGGCGGCACCAGGTCACCGGTCGGCTCGCTGCCCTCGTCGGCGAGCTCGGCGAGTGCCTGCCGGTCGATGGACAGGTCGACCGCTTCGCGGAGCGCGGGGTCGGCCAGCGGGCGGCCCTTGGTGGCGTTGACCCACATCATCGTCATCAGGCTGGGTGCGCTGAGCGCCGTCTGCTCGCCACTGCCGTCGTCACCGGCCGGCAGCGGGCCGGCGATGTCGAGCTGACCGGAGGCCACCTGGGTGGAATCGGCGGCGACGACGAATTCGAGCGAAGCGACTCCCGCACGGCTGTCCGCGGCCTCGAGCAAGACCCGGTCGGCGTCGCCGCGCTCCCAGGTGAAGGGTCCGGAGCCGACCGGTTCGGCATCCGCGCCCTCGTCGAGCATCGACTGCGCGCGGATCCCGAAGTTGGGCAGGGCAACGACGTCGGGTAGGAAGCCGAGTGGTCGGGACAGTTCGAGTTCGAGCGTCGTGTCGTCCTCGGCCCGGCAGGTCCGGTAGGTCATCGACGACGCGTCATCGGCGAACCCGCCGAAGTAGGCGGACCAGATCGTGGCGTCGGCCTGCAGGTCGGCCGGGATCTTGCTCCAGGCGTCGAAGTTGGCGCAGACCACCTCGGCGGTCACCGGCGTGCCGTCGGTGAAGACCGCGTCGCCGCCGAGCCGGAAGGTCCACCGGGTGCCGTCGGAGTTGGCGGTCCAGCTGTCGGCCAGGCCGGGCTCGAGGTCGTGGCCGTCCTGCGAGATGGCGACGAGGGTCTCGTAGACCTGCGCCAGCACCTGCTGCGGGCCGGTCGTGTAGGCGAGCATCGGGTCGCCGGAGGTCGGCAGCTCGGTGACGCCCATCCGCAGGCTGCCGGTGGTCGGCGGGGCACTGCTGGAGCTGGAGCTGGTCGTGGTCGTGGTGCTGGTGGTGCTCTCGCTGGTGCTGGTGGTCTCGCTGGTGCTCGTGCTCGACGTGCTGGTCGAGGTGGTGCTGCTGGTAGTGACCGGCGGGACGGCCCCGGCCACGGTCTGCGCGGTACCGCCGGTGGTCGACGGGTTCGCGGACTGGACGATGACCACGACCACCGTCGCCAGCGCGATCACGCCGGCGGCAGCGCCGCTCGCGAGACCCAGTCGGGAGCGGCCGCGCGGCGGCGGGGTCCAGCCCGGTCCGCCCTGTCCCCCGTACGGCGTCCCCGGCCCGACTGTCATCCCTGCTCCTCTGCTGGCTGCGCTCGGCGTTGCCCTGTACTGCGCGTTGCGTGCTGCGTCCGGGAGTCCGCCCGAACTGTCCGGTCCACACCGTAGGCAGGAGATCCACCGTCCCGGCACCGAACCTGCTGATCCGCATGGTTCCACGCCCGGTCCGCCGCCGGATGTCCGGTTCCGGGAGTCTGTTGCTGGGTCTCCGGTGCCGGCGAGTGGCTCGAAGCATTCGCGCGGCAGGAACACCCGCGCGGAGCCCGGCATGAACACTCGGCTCTGCCGGCGATGAACACCCCGGCGGAGCCCGGCAGGAACACCCGGCTCTGCCGGCGATGAACACCCCGGCGGAGCCGGGCATGAACACCCGACTCTGCCGGCGATGAACACTGTGTATCGAGGTGGTCGATCGTCTTGACAGGGTCCGGCGAGCACCACCAAGCTGTTGCGTAGTACGAATCCCGTTGTGCCTAGCGCAAAGGATGCAAGGTGCCACCCGGTCATTCCGCCGCTGTCCGGATCTGTCCCCTCGCCGAGCTCGCCGAAGGCGAAGCCGTGCGAGTCGACACGGTCTCGCCGCCGATCGCCGTGTTCCACACGGACGACGGCGAGTTGTTCGCGATCGACGACACCTGCACGCACCAGGACGCCTCGCTGGCCGACGGCTGGTTGGAGGGCTGCGAGGTGGAGTGCCCACTGCACGCCTCGAAGTTCGACCTGCGCACCGGAGCGGTCGACGCGCCGCCGGCCAAGGTCGGTGTCCGCACCCACGGCGTCGAGGTCGCCGACGGTGACATCTGGGTGACCCTGTCCACCGCCGCCCCCAACCTGCCGCCCGGGGTCACCGCCTGATGACGACCGCACCCCGGTCGGTGGTGGTGGTCGGCGCGAGCCTGGCCGGCCATGCCACCGCGCGCGCCCTGCGGACGCAGGGGTTCGACGGCCGGATCACGATGATCGGCGACGAGCCGGAGCGGCCGTACGACCGGCCGCCACTGTCGAAGGAGTTCCTGGCCGGGACGATCGACGAGGCGGCGCTGTCGTTGGAGGGCATCGACGAGAACCTCGGGCTCGACTGGGAGCTGGGCACGCCCGCCACCGGGCTCGACATCGCCTCCCGCACGGTGCATCTCGCCGACGGGCGGAGCATCGACGGCGACCACGTGGTCATCGCCACCGGTTCGCACGCCCGTCGGATGCCGTCCGCCCCGCCGGGCGTGCACACCGTGCGCACCCTGGCCGACGCCCGCGTCCTCAAGGCCGACCTGCTGCCCGGCAGTCGGCTGGTGTTGATCGGGGCCGGCTTCGTCGGTGCCGAGATCGCCTCCACCGCAGTCACCCTCGGCCTGGACGTCACCGTGCTCGAGGCGGCCCCGACACCACTGGCCGGCCCGCTCGGGGTGGAGATGGGCGCTGCGGTGGCCGCGCTGCACCAGGCCAACGGTGTCACCCTGCTCTGCGGTGTGCCGGTCGCCGGCCTGGTCGGCTCCGATCGGGTCACCGGTGTCGAGCTCGCCGACGGCCGGGTGCTGCCGGCCGATGTCGTGGTGGCCGGGATCGGCGCGGTCCCGGCTGTCGGCTGGTTGGCCGGATCCGGGTTGGACCTGTCGTCCGGGGTGGTGTGCACCGCGCACGGCGCCACCGGCGCGCCCGGGATCTGGTCCGTCGGCGACTGCTCGGCCTGGTACGACGAGCACCGCGGCCGCGAGCACCGGGTCGAGCACTGGACCGACTCCCGGGAGCGGCCGGTCGCCTTGGCGAAGGCCCTGCTCGGCGAACCCGGCGGAGTGCTGCGGGCGCCGTACTTCTGGTCCGATCAGTACGGTGTGCGCATCCAGTTCGCCGGCCGCCGGACGGGCGCCGAGGACATCACCGTCGAGGCGGGCAGCGCGGAGTCCGGCGATCTTGTCGCCGTGTACCGCCGCGGCCCCGAGATCGTCGCCGTCCTGGGAATGAACCAGCCGAAACTCTTCATGCGCCACCGCAAGTCACTTCCCGCGTCGTCCGCGCTCGCCGGCCCTGCGCAGGATTCACGGACAGTCCCACCAGCACCCGCAACAGCACCCGCCGCAGTCCCGGGCTGAGCCCGGCCCTTCGAGTACCGGAGTCGCACATGACCAGCACGCAGCTCCCCGAGTCGCTGATCTCCACGCTGCCCGGGCACTACTACACCGACCCCGGCATCTTCGCCCTCGAGCAGGCGAAGATCTTCGAGGACATGTGGTTCTGCACCGTCCGGGGCAGCGACATACCCACCCCCGGCTCGTTCCGCACCGTCCAGGTGGGCTCGGAGTCGTTGATCGTCTCCCGCAACCGCAAGGGCGAGGTGCGGGCCTTCTTCAACGTCTGCCGGCACCGCGGCGCGAAGATCTGCACCGACGACACCGGCAGCGTGGCAAGGGCTTTCCAGTGCCCGTACCACGCCTGGACCTACGATCTGGACGGCAAGCTCATCGCCGCGCCGAACCTGACGAAGATGCCCGACATCGACCGGGTCGAGTACGGCCTGCGCCGGGTGCACCTGCGGGAATGGCTGGGCTACGTGTGGGTCTCGCTCGCCGACGAGCCGCCGTCGTTCGACGAGACGGTGATGCAGGAGGTCATCGACCGGCTCGGCGAGGTCGAGAACCTCGACCACTACGAGGTCGCGAACCTCTCGGTCGGCCGCCGGATCGTCTACGACGTCAAGGCGAACTGGAAGCTCATCATCGAGAACTTCATGGAGTGCTACCACTGCGCGACCATCCACCCGGAGCTGACCGAGGTGCTGCCGGAGTTCGCGGACGGCTACGCGGCGCAGTACTTCGTCAACCACGGCGCCGAGTTCGGCGAGGAGATCAAGGGTTTCACCGTCGACGGGTCCGAGGGCGTCGACCTGCTGCCGGGCATCGACCCGGACCAGGACCGCAAGTACTACGCGATCACCGTGAAGCCGCAGGTGTTCGTCAACATGGTCCCGGACCACATCATCTTCCACCGGATGTTCCCGATGGCCGCCGACCGGACCATCGTCGAGTGCGACTGGCTGTTCCTGCCGAGCGTGGTCGAGTCGGGCAAGGACGTGTCGAAGTCGGTGGAGCTCTTCGACCGGGTGAACCTGCAGGACTTCGAGGCGTGCGAGCGGACGCAGCCGGCGATGTCGTCCCGGATGTACCGCGACGGCGGCGTTCTCGTGCCGAGCGAGCACCACATCGGGACCTTCCACGACTGGCTGCTCGACAAGATCAAGATCGCACCGTGACCGGCGGACCCGGGTGGCCGGGCCGCCCGGGGTCAGCCCGACCAGCCCATCCGCTCACTGACCCGCAGCGCGGCGGCGACCACCGCGTGACCCAGGGTCGGCAGGGCGGAGGCCGGCAGCCGGTAGGCGGGAGCCGACACGGACAACGCGGCCACCACCACACCGTCCGACCGGAACACCGGCGCCGCAACGGCATTCAGCCCGATTTCCAGCTCACCGACGGTCATCGCGTATCCGGCACGGCGCACCTGCTCGAGCTGGCCGGCGAGCACCACCGGGTCGGTGACCGTTTCGCCGGTGAACGGCTGCAGCTGGGCGAAGGCCCGCTCCCGGATGTCCTCCGGGGCGTGGGCGAGCAGCACCTTCCCGGACGAGGTGGCGTGCAGCGGGGTGGGCCGGCCGATCCAGCTGTCGACCGAGATGGCCCCGCTGCCGTCGGACTGGTGCACGTTGACGACCACCTCGCCCTGTCGCACCGCGAGGTTGACCGTCTCGCCCGACTGCGCGGCCAGCTCCGCGCAGATCGTCGCGCCCTGGGTGGAGACGTCGAGCCGGCTGCCCATGGCGCCGGCCAGCCGGAGCACGCCGGGGCCGAGCCGGTAGCGTCCGCGCTCACCGGCGGGTTCCACCAGATCGCGCGCGTGCAGCACGGACATCAGCCGGGACGCCGTGGACTTGTGCACCCCGATCACGGTGGCGATCTCGGACACCCCGGACTCGCCGTTGCGCGCCAGGTGCTCCAGTGCGGTGACCGCGCGGTCGACCGACTGCACGGCCCCCACGTCACGGGTCGGGTTGCTCACAGCGCAACTCTACGGCCGATCTGAACGACATCACCACCGACCGTCAGCGAACAGGAGATCACCGGTGACCGAACATCCTCCGAACACCGCCTACGACCACGTGATCGTGGGCGGCGGCAGCGCCGGCTGTGTGCTCGCCGCCCGGCTGTCCGCCGGCGGGGAGCGATCGGTGCTGGTGCTGGAGGCCGGCCGGTCGGACTTCCCGTGGGACCTGTTCATCCAGATGCCCGCCGCCTTGACGTTCCCGTCCGGCAACCGGTTCTACGACTGGCAGTACGAGTCGGAGCCGGAGCCGCACATGAACGGGCGGCGGATCGCGCACGCCCGCGGCAAGGTGCTGGGCGGGTCCAGCTCGATCAACGGGATGATCTTCCAGCGCGGCAACCCGCTTGACTACCAGCGCTGGGGCGCCGATCCCGGGATGGACGACTGGGACTTCGCGCACTGCCTGCCGTACTTCCGGCGGATGGAGAACTGCCTGGCCGCGGAGCCCGCGGACATGTTGCGCGGGCACTCCGGGCCGCTGGTGCTGGAGCGCGGCCCGGCCCGGAACCCGTTGTTCGGGGCCTTCTTCGATGCCGCGGTGGAGGCCGGCTATCCGCTGACCGACGACGTGAACGGTTACCGCCAGGAAGGTTTCGCCGCCTTCGACCGGAACGTGCACAAGGGCCGGCGGTTGTCCGCGTCGCGGGCGTACCTGCGGCCGGTGATGGGGCGACCCAACCTCACGGTGCACACCCGGGCGATGGTCACCGGGATCACCATGCAGGGCAATCGGGCCACCGGGGTCAGCTACCGGCGCAACGGGCGCAACCACACGGTGTCCGCCGGCGAGGTGATCCTCTGCGGCGGCGCGATCAACTCACCGCAGCTGCTGCAGCTGGCCGGTATCGGGCCGGCGGACGTGCTGAAGCCGCTGGGCATCAGGCAGGTCGCCGATCTGCCCGGGGTCGGCGCGAACCTGCAGGACCACCTCGAGGTCTACATCCAGTACGCCTGCACCCAGCCGGTCACCATGCAGCCGGTGTTCATGCAGAAGTGGCGGATGCCGTTCGTCGGGCTCGAGTGGATCCTGGCCCGGAAGGGTCCGGCCGCCACCAACCACTTCGAGGGCGGCGGCTTCGTCCGGTCCAACGAGGACGTCGACTACCCGAACCTGATGTTCCACTTCCTGCCGATCGCCGTGCGCTACGACGGGTCGGTGACCGACGAGGTGAAGGCGCTGGGGCACGGGTACCAGGTGCACATCGGACCGATGTACTCCGACGCCCGCGGCACACTGAGGATCACCTCCACGGATCCGATGAAACACCCTGCGCTGCAGTTCAACTACCTCTCCACGGACCAGGACCGGCGGGAGTGGGTGGAGGCCGTCCACATCGCCCGGGACATCCTGAACCAGCCGGCGATGGCGCCGTTCAACGGCGGCGAGGTCTCCCCGGGGCGGAAGGTCGGCACGGACGCCGAGATCCTGGACTGGGTGGCCGAGGACGCGGAGACCGCACTGCACCCGTCCTGCACGGCGAAGATGGGGCCGGCGTCGGACCCGATGGCGGTGGTCGATCCGGCCACGATGAGGGTGCACGGGGTCGAGGGGCTGCGCGTCGTCGATGCCTCGGTGATGCCCTACGTGACCAACGGCAACATCTACGCGCCGGTGATGATGCTCGCCGAGAAGGCCGCCGACCTGATCATGGGCGTCCCGCCGCTCGCGCCGTCCGCCGAGCCGTTCTACGAGCACCGCAAGGCGTAGGGCGCTGGTCTTGTCCGGGCCGGATCCGCCGGTCCGTGGCCTGGACATCGGGTTTCCTTTCACGGCAGACTCCGGTCCGGATCCTGTCCAGGGCTGGTCAGGTCAGGTCTGGTCCTGTCCGGGACCGGGTCCGATCCAGAGCTGTGTCCGGTCCAGGAATGGTTCGATCCAGAGCTGGTCCTGTCCAGGACCAGGTCCGGGCCGCTGGACGCGGTCGGTGAGTCCGGCTCTCCCAGCGGCCCGGCCCACCGTGCCACCCGTTCTGTCCACAGGACTCTGGTTGTCCACAACCCCTGCGGACAGACTGTCTTGCGGCCGGACGCGCACCGCAGAATGGCCGGGTGGGCAAGAACAACCAGGCGAAGCGGGCGGCGAAACGACGCGAGCGGGCGCGGCAGTCCGCCCGGCCGACACCTCCGCGGGGAACAGGGCAACCGGGGTGGCAGCCGAGCGGCGGCCGTCCGTACCCGGGAGGGCCGGCCGACCCGTTCGACATCGGCTTCTACCCCGACGACGACGGAGGGGAGTACCCGTCCTTCGACGAATCGGACGACGACGGACCGCTGACCGCCCAGGACGCACAGGATCTCGCCCTGACGATGCTCGGCGGAGTGATGTACCCGGAGTCACTGCGGCAGCTCGGTCGGCAGATCGAGGCGGTCGAGGAGACGATCGGGCACTTCATCCGGTTCGGCGCGACCCTCGGACCGGAGTTCACGTCGACGCCCGCGGACGTCGCGACCGACCGCTTCTGCATCAGGCTCGGTGAGCTCTACGAGAACGGTTGGCAACCGGAGGATCTGATCCACGTTGCCGGCCGGATCCAGCGGATCGCGAAGGAATCGCCCTGGGTGGCCCACCTGGCCGGGCGCACGACGGCCGCCGCGGTGACCGCGGTGATGTGTGCCGGGATCGCGGTGGAGGCCGAGCGGTCCCGGGCCCGCGAGCGGGCACCCGAGGAATGGGTGTCGCAACTCCCGACCGACGTGGCGCCCACGTTGCTCCGTGCCGGTGGTCCCGACCCGTGGAGCGGGTGGGAGGCGCTGTTCGCGACCCTCACCTTCGTCCACACCCTCGGGCGGATCGAGCTGCTCGCCCCACCACCGTCCCGGTGGGACTCCCTGCGGACGAAGGCATCTGCGTCGGGATCTCCCCGAGAACGGTCCGGCCGGGGGGACGGATCCGGTGGTGGCTCCGGCAGAGCCGGCCACGACCCGAAGATGCTGACCCGCATCCGCGCACTGCTGGCCAAGGCGGAGGCGACCGAGTACTCGGAGGAGGCCGAGTCGTTCACCGCCAAGGCCCAGGAACTGATGACCCGGTACGCCATCGACGAGGCGCTGCTGGCGCCCCCGGAGGAACGGGTCGACGTACGGTCGCGGCGCATCACCCTCAACGACCCGTACGTCGAGGAGAAGGCCACCCTGCTCAACGTGTGCGCCACGCAGAACCACTGCCGGGCGATCCTGCTGTCCGGCATGGCCATGTGCACGGTCGTCGGTCCTCCGCTCGATCTCGACATGACCGAGATGCTGTTCACATCGTTGTTGGTGCAGGCGGTCTCGGCGATGCACGAGGCCGGACAGCTGCACCGGGGCGACCGGTCGCCGTCGTTCCGCCGGGCGTTCCTGGTGTCCTACGCAAACCGGATCAGCGCTCGCCTCACCGAGGCCACCACCCGGGTCGAGTCCGAGGCCGGCGCGGCGCTGGTGCCGGTGCTCGCCCGGACCCGGGCGGCGGTCGACGAGGAGTTCGAGCGGATCTTCCCGAAGACGGTCCAGCGGGGTCCACGGAGTTACGACACGCGCGGCTGGCACGCGGGCGCCGATGCCGCGGACCGGGCCCGGCTCGCCCGTGGTCAGGTGGACGGGTGAACCGTCCGTTCGGCACCGAGGCGTGCGCCGTGAGCTGAATCGGCCCGTAGCGCCGCGATCGGTGTCGGGCGGGCGTCCTACTGTGCAGCCATGGCAACGTTGGTGTCCTTCCAGGCACATCCGGACGACGAGTCGATCACCACCGGCGGCGTGATGCGCAAGGCCGCCGACGAGGGCCACCGGGTGGTGCTCGTGGTTGCGACGCGTGGTGAGCTCGGGCTGGTGCCCGGTGACCTCGCCGAGGGCGAGTCGCTGGCCGACCGACGGGTGCTGGAGACGGCGGAATCGGCCCGACTGCTGGGGGCGCACCGGGTCGAGTACCTCGGGTACACGGATTCGGGGATGGCAGGCGACGCGACCAACAACGACCCCGGCACCTTCGCCACGGCGGACGTCGAGGAGGCCGCCCGGCGGCTGGCCGACCTGCTGGTGGAGGAAGACGCGCAGGTCCTCACCATCTACGACGACCACGGCGGCTACGGCCACCCCGACCACGTGCAGGTGCACGTGGTCGGCGCCCGCGCCGCGGAACTGGCCGGGACGCCCCGGGTCTACCAGGCGACGCAGAACCGGGACGAGATCCGGGCCGGGATGAAGGAGATGATCGAGGCGAACCCCGACCGGGCCGGCGAGGGCCCGGACATGGAGTTCGTCGAGACGCTCGGTTCGCCTTCCGACCTGCTCACCGCACGGGTCGACGTGTCCGCCTGGACCGACGTCATCCGAGCCTCCATGCGGGCACATCTGAGCCAGATCGATGAGCAGCACTGGTTCCTCACCATGCCGGACGAGGCGTTCCGCCGGTCCTTCGGCGTCGAGTGGTTCATCCGGGAGGGGCAGGGGCCGGGCATCACCGAGACCGACCTGATGGCCGGCCTCTGAGCTGCCTGTCCTCGTCGCCCCCGGCCGTCCGCGGCAGGACAGGACGACGTCCTGCCGCAGACAGGACGCACCGTGCCCGGTCCGCCGACCCCTGCCACCGATCTCCGTTGCTCCCCCGCCTGTGCCGTCCCGTCCCGCCACGGGTGGCGGCGGAGCAACCGCACCCGGACAGCCCGCGCCACCCGGGTGCCTGCTGCTGTCGGTGGGCTGCGGCAGCATGGAGCCCGTGAACGGGGACGGAGGTGGCGCGGTGATCGCTTCCGGCACCGACACCGCGGGCTCGGACATCAACGCTGCATCGGTCGGCTCCACCGGATCGCTTCCCACCGATGCCGCGGAGACCACCGCCGGACCGGGGGGCACGGTCGGACCGGAGGGCACGGTCGGACCGGAGTCCACGGTCCCCACCACCGGTCCACGGGTGCGCTCGGTGCCGGAGGTCCTCGCACTCACCGCTGACCCGGCCACAGCGGTGGCGGCCACCGGATTGGCGACCACCGGGCGCTGGCCCGCATTCGGACGGATCGTCGATCCGCACCCGGTACTCTGGGGCACCTGCCGATCCTCCGGCGCCGCGGTCTACGACGTGCTGGTCGACCCGACGGAGCCCGCGTTCCGCTGCACCTGTCCCGCCCGGAAGTCGCCCTGCAAGCACGCGCTCGCCCTGCTGCTGCTGGAGGCCGACGGCCGGATCGCCGGCCCACCCGAGGACGCCCCCGCGTTCGCCACGAGCTGGGCCAAGGCCCGGGGCGCCGCGGCGGCCAGGGCTGCTTCCGGCGCCGTCGACGATCCGGAGCGCGCCGCGAAGTCGGCGAAGGCGGCGGCCCAACGGGTGGAGCTGCGCCTGGTCAAGGTGACAGCCGGACTCGCCGAGCTCGACCTCTGGCTGCAGGACCAGGTGCGCGCGGGCTTCGCCGGCATGACCGACGCCTACCAGCACATCCAGCTGATGGCGGCACGGATGGTCGACGCACAGGCGCCGGGTATCGCCTCCGCGTTGCGCCGGCTGTCGCTGCTCCCGCAGTCCGGCGGCAACTGGCCGGAGCGACTGCTCGCCGAGTACGGCCGGCTGCACCTGCTGGTCTGCAGCTTCGGCCGCGACGACCTGCCCGCCGACCTGGTCGCCGCCGCCCGGTCGCGGATCGGCTTCCCGGTGTCCCGCAGCGACGTCCTCGCGACCCCGCCGGTCACCGACACCTGGCGGGTGCTGGGCTGCCGGGAGATCATCGGCGACCGGGTCCACACCCGGCGCAGTTGGCTGCAGGGCGTCGAGACGACCCTGACGACAACGGTGCTGGAGTTCGGCCCTGGCGGCACCTTCCTCGAGGGACCGGACACACTGCCGCCGCCGGGTCTCGCCGTCCGCGCCGAGCTGCATCTGTTCCCCGGACCGACACCGGGGCGCGCTGCGGTCGGCACCCGACACGGGGATCCGCTGCTGCCCGCCGAGCCGCCGGCGGCGGTCGGTCTGGAGGAACTCCGGGCGCAGTGGGCCGCGGGAGTGGCCGCCGACCCATGGCGCTCCGAGTGGCCGGTGGTGCTCGACGCCCTGCCAGTCGAGCGCGGCGGGCACTGGTTCCTCGCCGACGGTTCCGGTGCCGCCACGCCGCTGCGCGCAGACCGGACCGGCCTGCTGCGCCTGCTCGCCGTCACCGACGGCCGGCCCGTGCCGGTTGCGGTCGAGTGGTCGCCGGACGGCGCCACCGCACTCACCGCCTGGCACGGGCGCCATCCGGTGGAGCTGAGTACATGAGCGCCCCCGCAGGGGATCTCGCGGATCTCGCCGTCGTGGCCGCTCTCGGCCTGGACCACCGGCACTGGGAGATCAGCCCTCCGGCAACGGCTCCGGGCACCGACGGCCTGCTGTCGGACGACCCGGCCACCGCACTGCTGGAGGCCGCGGTCCTCGCCGACATCGCCGCCCGCGCCGGAGCCGTCCTCGCAACGGTGCCGGTGCCCACCGCGCCGGTCCGCGATCCCGGGGAGTGGCCGGAGTGGAGCACGACGGCATCCGCCGCGCTGATGGCAGTGCTGGGCCGATCCCCGGGACTGCTGGCCGACCTGCTCCGGGCGGCCGCCCGCGCCGGCTTCCGCGCCCCCGCCCCGTTGCTGCCGGACCTGCTCGACGGGGTGCTGCGCCGGGCGGAGCCCGCACGGGCGGTGCTGGCCGTTCTCGGGTCCACCGGACGCCGACTGCTTCCGCGTGACCCCGCCTGGGCCGCCCTGCACATCGCCGCTTCCGTCGATCTCGACGCGGACAACCTGTGGCACACGGGATCTCGCGACGAGCGCCGGGCCCATCTCATGGCCCTGCGCCGACACGACCCGGCGCGGGCCAGGGAGCTGCTGGCGGCCGGATGGCCCGCGGAGACCGCACCGGACCGGTCGATGTGGCTGGACGTGCTGCGCATCGGGTTGTCCGGGGCGGACGAGGAGTTCCTGGAGGCTGCGCTCGACGACCGATCTGCCGCCGTCCGTGCCGGGGCCGCCGGACTGCTCGGAACGATGCCCGGCTCCCGGTACGTCGCGCGGGCCATCGGCCGGGCCGGTTCGATGATCGAACTCGGGTCCGATCGGTTGCAGGTGCTCGCGGCGGGGCCACCGGACGACGCGTTGTTCCGGGACGGCGTCGCGGTCGGTGGGATCCGTGGGGGCGGGATCACCTCGCTGCTGGCTGCGGTCCCCCCGTCGCACTGGCCGGCGGCGCTCGGACTCCCGCCCGCCGGGTTGCTCGAGATCCCGGTCGACAGCGGATCACCGATCACCTCGGACGACCTGCACGAGGCCTGGCGGGTCGCGGCGGTCCGCTTCGCCGACCCCAGCTGGTCCGAGGTCCTGCTCGACCATGCGGCAGCCGATCGGCCGGGAGCGACCGTCGGTCACCCGCTCGACGGCGACCTCGCCCGGATCGTCGCCGGGTCCTGGCCCGCTACGGAGGCCGCGGACCGGACGGTCGCGCTGCTCCGGGCGGGAGGGGGAGTGGCGGTCGTCGAGTCGTCGCTCTCGGTGCTGCCGGGGCCGTGGCCTGCCGGGGTCGCCGAGGCCCTGCCCGAGTGGCTGGCCGACCAGATCTGGGCGAATGCCCCTGTCGGCGCAGGGTTCTACGATCTGCTCGCCCGCCGACTGCCGACCGACGGACCGCATCTGGCGCTGTGGCAGCAGATGCTGGACGAGGGGGTGGAAGGTCCGCCCGCCGCTGCGCGGGCAGCGGTCCGGGCCCTCGACGGGATGATGCTCTCGCTCGGCCTGCGGCGGGCCTTCCTGGCGGCGGTCGGGCTGTCCGGGTGGGACGGCGGGCAGCTGACAGGATCGACGGGACCTGTTGGATCGACCGGAGGACCGGAGGAGGACGGATGACAGCACCGGATCAGGCCGAGCTGCTGCGGCCGCATGCGGAGCAGACGTTCGCGACCGAGCTCGCGGCGCTGGCCGCCGTCGACGACCGCCCGCGACCGCCGTCGTGGAAGCTGTCCCCGTCCGCCGTGGTCACCTACCTGCTGGGCGGTGTCCTTCACGACGGGACACCGATCACCCCGAAGTACATCGGCCCGCGCCGACTGATGGAGGTCGCCGTTGCCACCCTGGCCACCGACCGGGCGCTGCTGCTGCTCGGCGTGCCCGGGACAGCGAAGACCTGGGTGTCGGAGCACCTGGCCGCGGCCGTGAGCGGCGACTCGACCCTGCTGGTGCAGGGCACGTCCGGGACCGCGGAGGAGTCGATCCGCTACGGCTGGAACTACGCGCGGCTGCTCGCCGAGGGGCCGACCCGTGGCGCCATGGTGCCGTCCCCGGTGATGACGGCGATGCAGCAGGGCGCGATCGCCCGGATCGAGGAGCTCACCCGCATCCCGTCCGACGTGCAGGACGCCCTGATCACCGTGCTGTCCGAGAAGACGCTCCCGGTACCGGAACTCGGCATCGAGGTGCAGGCGCGTCGTGGCTTCAGCGTGATCGCCACCGCCAACGACCGCGACCGCGGCGTCAACGATCTGTCGTCGGCGCTGCGCCGCCGGTTCAACACCGTGGTGCTGCCGCTCCCTGCGACCGCCGAGGAGGAGGTCGAGATCGTCACCGGGCGGGTGGCGGCTCTCGGCGAGTCGCTGCAGCTGCCGGAGCTGCCGTCCGCGGCGGAGGAGATCCGTCGGGTGGTGACCGTGTTCCGCGAGCTGCGGGCCGGTCGCACCGAGGACGGGCGGACAGCGCTGAAGTCACCCAGCGGGACACTGTCGGCAGCAGAAGCGATCTCGGTCGTGACCAGCGGCATCGCGCTGGCCGCGCACTTCGGTGACGGGGTGCTGCGGGCCGGTGACGTCGCCGGCGGGATCGTGGGCGCGGTGGTCAAGGACCCCGGGCCGGACGGGGTCGTCTGGAACGAGTACCTGGAGGCGGTCGTCCGGCAGCGCCGCGACTGGGCGGACTTCTACCGCGCCTGCCGCGACCTGGGGTCGTGACCGCCGCCGCGGCCGCCGACCGGGTCGTGGTGCTCGGGATCCGGCACCACGGACCGGGTTCGGCGCGCTCGGTGCTCGCAGCACTCGACGAGCTCCGGCCGTCGATCGTGCTGGTGGAGGGACCGGCCGATGCCGGTCCGTTGCTGGAGTGGGCGCACTCCGACGACATGCAGCCGCCGGTGGCGCTGTTCGCCCACGCCGTCGACCGCCCGGGGCACGCCGTCTTCTGGCCGTTCGCGGTGTTCTCGCCGGAGTGGCAGGCGATCCGCTGGGCCGCGGAACATGCTGTGCCACTGCGGTTCTGCGACCTGCCGGCGTGGTCCGTGCTGGCCGGCAGCGGCGTGCGGCACGTGGCTGCGGATGCCCGGCCGAACGCGAGTCCGGCCGCCCGGGTCCCGGACGGCGGCGACGCCGAAGGCAGTGGTGCCGGAGCTTCCGGAACATCCGGTCCGGCCCGCCGGGTTCCAGTCGGCGACGCCGAAGCCAGTGGTGCCGGAGCTTCCGGTCCGGCCCGTCCTGCAGAACGCCACCGTCCGGACGTGTCCACCGGCAGTGCCGAAGCTTCCGACCCGAACATCGGTGCAGCTCCCGACGAGGAGATCGTCGTCGCCGACGACAGCCGCGGTGACCCGATCGCCCTGCTGGCCGGGGCCGCCGGGTACGACGACCCGGAACGCTGGTGGGACGACGTCGTCGAGTCGCGCACCGGAGGACTCGCGGCATTCGACGCGCTGACCGAGGCCATGGCCGAACTGCGGACGGTGGTGCCACCGGACTCTCCGCGCGAGGCAGCCCGCGAGGAACGGCGCGAGGCGCACATGCGGCAGGCGATCCGCACCGCACTCAAGGACACCGACGGTGTCATCGCCGTGGTCTGCGGCGCCTGGCACGCCCCGGCGCTCGCGGGCAGGCTTCCCCCGGCCTCCGCCGACATCGCCACGCTGAGGGGACTGCGCCGGCGCAAGGTCGCGCTGAGCTGGGTCCCGTGGACGCATTCCCGGCTCGCCGGATCCTCCGGCTACGGCGCCGGCGTCACCTCCCCCGGCTTCTACCACCACCTGTTCACCGCCCCCGACCACCCCGCCGAGCGGTGGCTGACCGCGGTCGCCGGCGCCCTGCGTGGTCACGACATGCCGGTCTCCACCGCGCATGTCATCGAAGCCACCCGGCTGGCCGATACTCTCGCCGGCCTGCGCGGCCGCCCCTCCCCCGGCCTGCTCGAGGTGCGCGACGCCACCCTGGCCGTGCTCTGCGACGCCGATCCCGTCGCCGCAGGCTTCGTCACCAGCGAACTCGAGGTCGGCGAACTGCTGGGCCGGGTGCCGGACGACGCCCCCGCTGTTCCCCTCGCCGCCGACCTCACCGTGACCGCCCGGTCACTGCGACTGAAGATCGACCCGCAGGAGAAGATCGTCGACCTGGACCTGCGGAAGCCGCAGGACCGGGCGAAATCGGCGCTGCTGCACCGCCTCCTGCTGCTGGGCATCCGGTGGGGCACCCCGACCGAGCCGTCCCGGCAGAGCACCGGAACGTTCGGCGAGACCTGGTCGCTGCGTTGGGATCCCGAGCTGGCGGTCGCAGTGGCCGAGGCCGCGGGATGGGGAAGTACGGTGCCGACGGCGGCGGCCGCGAAGGTCGCCGACACCGCACGGACGTCCACGGATCTGGCCTCGCTGACCCAGCTGTGCGAGCAGGTGCTGCTGGCCGACATCGCCGAGGTCCTGCCGGAAGTGCTGCAGGAGCTGGACCGCCGGGCCACCCACGACACCGACGTCGGTCATCTGCTGCAGGCCGTGCCGGCGCTGGTGCGGGCCGTGCGCTACGGCGACGTCCGGGGGACTGCGACCGACGGGCTGGGCGAGCTGGCCCGGCAGCTCGTGGCCCGGGCGATCGCCGGATTCCCCTCGGCCATCAGTGGTCTCGGCGACACCTCGGCGGTCACCATGCGGGACCGCTTGGACAGCTGGCACGCCGCGGTCGACCTGCTGGTCCGGACGGGCCGAGGCGAGCCCGAGCGGGAGTCCTGGTTCCGGATGCTGGCCGAACAGCTCGACCGCACCGACGTCCATGGTCTGCTCGCCGGCCGGATCGCCCGCGTGCTGATCGATCGGGGTGTGGTCCCGGCCGACGAGGCTGCGCGCCGCCTCGCCGCCCGACTGTCCGTGGGACCGACGGCGTCCGACAAGGCGAGGTGGATCGAAGGATTCCTCTCCGGGACCGGCCTCCTCCTGGTGCACGACCGCGACCTGCTGAGGGTGCTGGACGGGTGGCTGACCGCTCTGGACCCGCTCGACTTCCTCGAAGTCCTGCCGCTGCTGCGCCGGACCTTCGGCGAGTTCGCCGCGGCCGAGCGGGAGAACATCGGCGCGGTGCTCGCCGATCTGGACTCCGAGGTCCGCCACGATGCCGGCGAACTGCCCGACATCGGCCGCGCTGCCGCCGCTCTCCGCACGGTCGCGCTGATCCTGGGCGGTGGTCGGTGAGCGGCACAGGCGTAGGCGTGGGCGGCACGAGCGGCTTAGGCGGCGCGAGCGGCGTAGGCGGCGCGAGCGGCTCTGCCGCCGACGAGTCCGAACGTCGACGTCGGTGGCGGCTGCTGCTCGGCGCGGAAGCGGAGGACCTCGGGGAGCTGTCCGGGGAGGACGTGCAGATGGACTCTGCGCTCCGGGTGCTGTACGACCGCCCGTCGGAGTCGCCGGGCGCAGAGGGCCCGGGTACCCGCGGCGGCTTGGGCGGCTCCGCTCCCGGTGTCGCCCGGTGGCTGGGCGACATCCGCACCTATTTCCCGGCATCCGTCGTGCAGGTGATGCAGCAGGACGCCATCGACCGACTCGGGCTGCGGGAACTCCTGCTGGAGAAGGAGATGCTGCAGTCCGTCACCCCGGATGTCGCACTGGTGAGCACACTGGTCGGACTCAACCGGCTGATCCCGGAGACGACCCGGGCCACCGCACGACAGGTCGTCGGTACCGTGGTCTCCGACATCGAGCAGCGCATCGCCCGGGCGACCCGGTCCGCGGTCTCGGGCGCGGTCAATCGTGCGGCCCGCAGCCGCCGGCCGCGGCACCGCGACATCGACTGGAACCGAACGATTGCCGCGAACCTGTCCCGGTACCTGCCGGAGTACCGCACGGTCGTGCCGGAGCGGCTCGTCGGCTACGGCCGGCACCAGCGCAGCATCGCGAAGGACATCGTGCTGGCGGTGGACCAGTCCGGATCGATGGCCTCGTCGGTGGTGTACGCGTCGGTGTTCGCCGCCGTGCTGGCATCGATCCGGTCCTTGCGGACGTCGCTGGTCTTCTTCGACACCGCCGTCGTCGACATGACCGACCAGCTCACCGATCCCGTCGACGTGCTGTTCGGTACCCAACTCGGTGGTGGCACCGACATCAACCAGGCCGTTGCATACTGCCGCGGGCTGATGACCCGTCCCCGGGACACCGTCTTCGTCCTGGTGTCGGACCTGCTCGAGGGTGGCGTGCGGGAGCAGCTGCTGGCGCGGATCGCGGAGATGACCCGGTCCGGGGTGCGGTGCGTTGCGCTCCTGGCCCTGTCCGACGGCGGCGCGCCGGTGTACGACCACGACAATGCCGCCGCCCTTGCCGCTCTCGGCGTCCCCGCCTTCGCGTGTACTCCCGACGCCTTCCCGGAACTGCTGGCCAAGGCCATCGACGGCGGCGACCTGATGGGTGCCTACGGCCGCTGATCGGCGGAGAGTTGGTCGCGCCATGCCGACACGACCAGCTCGGGAGCCGTTGACGGCCGGATGGCCGCGGAGACCGCACCGGGACTGGTTCATGTGGATGGAGGTGCTCCGCATCGGCTTGTCGGGCGCGGACGAGGGGTCCCTGGAGTCCGCGCCTGACGAACGGCCGGCCGCGGAGGCCGCACAGGGGACTGGTTGATATGGATGGACTTGCTCCGCACTGGGTTGTCGGGTGCGGACGAGGGGTCCCTGGAGTCCGCGCCCGACGGCCGTTCGGCCGCGTCCGCACCAGGGTGACCGATCGGCGGAGTCGGCGTGGCGTCGACGACGAGAGTCCCTCGTTGATAGGCAGTCCCACCTGTTCTGGCCGATGAGCTGACCGGGTGGGCGGCGAGCCGATCCGATCCAGCGAGCTGCAGTGACATCGTCGCAGCATCGGCGGCGGCGACCTGAAGGATGCCTGCGGCCGATGATCTCGGCGAGATGGCCACACATCCGACGCACCGAGCTGCGGTTGTATCGCCGCAGCAGGAGATCTCACCGACCGACCCGCCAGCGCCGCGGTCCTTCGACGCGGACTCTCGACCTCTACCGGATCCTTCTTGTTGTCGGAGCACACCGAGAGGCCTCCGGCTGCCGATTCGCATGTGCTGCAGCGCTATTCGCGTGATTCCTGTTGCACGAGGTGACTCGTGGTACGGAAGTCGACGAGTTCGCAGATGCCACAACGCGTTCGATCGCGACGACCACGACCTGGTTCGACAGTGAGTTATCCACAATCTGTCTCGTGACAGGTCGACTGTCGGTGGGTGGTTGTAGCGTGCAATGCATGGAAGAGATGGCGCCTCTCGGAGCCGAGATCGGCGCGACTGCTGCGCGTCTCGACCATCGACTTCTCGCCGCGATGGCCGCCCTGGTACTCGGGGGCCATCGTGACTGACCCGCACTCCGATCCCGTGACCGATCTCGACGGGGCGATCCCGAACAACCCGCACGCGGACCCGGCGCCCGATCAGGACGCCCCGGTCCCGAACGTTCCGAACACAGATCTCCCACCGGCCCTCCTGCCCGACGAAGGCGGGCCGGTTCCGGACAGTCTGCACGCAGACCACGGTCTTGACCCAGGTTCCTGCCCGGTCGCCGACGCCGACATGGCAGCCCACGAGATCGGTCCCGCCCCGGGCGATCCGGGCGCGGATCCGCACACCGACCCGGAGCCCGCACCGTTATCCGACCCGGCACCCGGCCCAGTCTCCACGCCGCAGCCTGATGGTGACGGGTCGGTGCCGTACGACCTGGACGAGGTGCTGGCGCTGGTCGAGGCGGCGACCGATGCCTACACCCGCCTCGGGACGGCGGCGTGGTGGAAACTGGCGCCGGACGGGTTGGACGAGATCTCCCGACGGCTGGAACACAGCACCCGGCTGGCCTGGGCGGCGCAGGTCGCCCTGGCCGGCGAGTACGAACAACAATCCGTGGCCT